>DASTQY010000201.1:0-14187 GCA_035761525.1 Nitrospira sp.
ACTGGCAACAGCGCTGGAAGCAGCGGGACAAGCGCAGCGAGTTTCCCCTGTTCATCAACCGCATCGTCACCAATTATCTGATCCGTTGGCACGACATCCGGAAGTCGGACTATGTGGGAATTCTGGTGACTGACCAGCAAGGGGCACTGGTCGTGAGCTCGATACCCCAGGTCGAATACTTCTACGGGAAAGCCCCCTGGTGGCAGGCCTTGGTCAAGGGAGCCAGCCAACAGCCGTATGTCAGTGAAATCACCTTCGACCCCTCGTTCGGAACCCACGTCGTGGTGGTCGCCGCGCCGATCCTAGACGATCTCCAGAAGACAGTCATCGGAGCCGTGACGATTTTGCTCCGACGGGACACGTTGTTTCATTCGATTGCAGACGTCACCATCGGATCGACCGGTCACGCGATGCTCTTCACATCGGACGGGAGTCCCGTCATCTGTCCCATCTTGGCTCCGGAAGAACATTCGGTGAAGCCAGAATTGATCAATGTGCTGGGGAAGCTGAAGTCCGGCTGGACGGTTGCGGAGGACGATTCGCACGGAAGCAAGGATGCCCTGGTGGGCTTTGCCCCGGTGCGGTTCAGTCAGTCGCTCGCGGCGGGAAGCATCGGGGGCAAACATTGGGTGACCGTTGTCCGACAGGATCCTAAAGAAACGTTCGCGCCGCTGGCGGAGCTCGTGGCCAAGGTCCTGCTCTATGGTCTCGGTGTCTTGGCCGTCTTGTGGGGTACCGGGGTGCTCGCAGCCCGGCGGATTGCCCGACCGATACAATTGTTGCAGGGCGGAGTCCAGGAAATCGGCAGCGGGCGGTTGGAGCGTCGACTGGAGCTCAAGACCGGGGATGAAATCGAGGAATTGGCCGGTGCATTCAACGAGATGGCTTCGAATCTGCAGCGCTCATTCGGGCAGATCGAGCAGCGGATGCGGGAAGTGCGGGCACTAGAAGAGAAGTACCGGGATCTGATCGAGCATTCGCCCGAGATGATCTACCAGTTGGACCGCAGCGGACAGTTTGTGCACGTCAATAAGACTGGTCTCGACAAGCTGGGCTATCAGCTGAGCGAAATGTTGATGATGAAGCTCTGGGATGTTGTCCCAAGCGGACAGGCGGCACGCGTGCTGCAGTATCTCGAGCGGCTCGTCTCTCAAGGTCAGACCACGATGGAAACCGTCCTGATCGCGAAAGACGGCCGTCCGATCGACGTGGAGATTCATGCCACCGCCCTCTTCGACGAGGATCGCGGCGGACTGGTGCATTCCCGTGCGTTTGTGCGCGATATCACGGAACGGCATCGCCTGGAGCAGGAACTGCAGCATTACACCACCGGCTTGGAGCAGGCGGTTTCCGAGCGCACGCAGGAACTGGTCGCATCTCAGGCCCGTTACAAAGCTCTGTTCGACCTGGTCGCAGACTCGGTGTTCATGGTGAATGCCGCCGGGACTGTTGTCGCCGTCAATAAACGCGAAGAGCAAGCGCTTGGTTACGCTGAGTCCAAGGTGGTCGGACGCAACATGCACGACGTCGTCGTGCCGTCGCATCGTGAGGCTCTGACCCGCTGGCTGGCCGAAATCGGCACCGGTCAACGGCAGGTCCCGACCCAGGAAATTACCGTCTACAACGCGGCGGGTTTGGAAACGCCGGTCGAGATGGACCTGATCCGTGTTGCCGGAGCCGGGCAAGTGCTGGTGATGGTGCAGATGCGCGACATCACCGACCGGAAGAAACTCGAACGACAGCTGCAAATCTATCGCGAAGAACTCGAAGTCAAAGTTCGTGAGCGGACCAGGGAAATCGAGGAAACGAAGCAATATCTGGAAAACCTGCTCGAGAACGCCAACGACGTGATCTATACGCTCGACATCGAACAACGGTTTACGTACGTCAACAGCAAGGTGAATGTGTGGGGGTATCGCAAAGACGATCTGCTTGGACGTCCGTATCTCTCGCTGCTGTCACGCCGGCATCGCGGGCGCCGTCTCAAGAACACCTTGGATATCGGCGCCAAACAGGTCTATGAGGTCGAAGTCATGACGCGGATGGGCGAAGCACGGACGGTCATGGTCAGCGTCTCCCCGTTGCAAGGTGTAGATGGAGAGATCCTGGGCGTGCTCGGCATCGCCCGCGACATGACGGACACAAAAAAGCTCGAACAACAGATCAGGAACTCAGAGAAGCTCGCATCCGTCGGAAAGCTGGCCGCAGGCGTTGCCCACGAAATCAACAACCCGCTCGCCGGCATATTGAACTGTCTCTACAACCTCCGCAAAGGTACGCTTTCGCCAGCACGCCAGGAAGAGTACTGGGTTTCGATGGAAGATGGTGTCCGGCGTGTGCAAAAGATCGTCCGGCAACTCCTGGATTTTTCTCAGCAGCACGAGCCGGAGTTCAGCGCCACCGATATCAACCAGATCGTCGACCGGGTGCTGGTCCTCACAAATCATTTGTTCGCTCCCAATCTGATCCGGCTGGAAACCGTCCTGGGTCCTGCCTTGCCGACCCTTATGGTCGATCGGCACATGATCGAGCAGGTGCTGATGAATTTGATCTTGAACGCCGTGCAGGCGATGAAAGGCGGCGGAGTGTTGACGATACGGACCACCGTCGCCGAGGGCGTCTGCCGGGTCGAGGTGAGTGATACCGGGTCAGGCATTCCCCCGTCAGTATTGCCGCGCATTTTTGATCCCTTCTTCACCACGAAGAGCGAGGGCGAAGGGACCGGCCTGGGTTTGTCGGTCAGTCTGGGTATTGCTGAGCGACATGGTGGTAAGATCCTGGTAGAGAGCGAGGTCGGGAAAGGAACGACGTTTACACTATGTCTTCCGCTGTCGAGAGAGCGGTCATTGGTGGAAAGGGTGTCATGAAAGGGATGGCCATCCTGTTGGTCGACGATGAGCCGCTGAGTCGGCTTTCGATGGTCGATGCGCTTGAGGCGGTGGGGTACGACGTGCATGCCGTGGCGTCCGGCACCGAGGGTCTTAACGTGCTGCGCGAGAAATCGTTCGACCTGGTCATCACCGACCTGCGGTTGCCAGGCGCCGACGGGCTGACGGTCCTCAAAGCCACGAAAGACAGATCGCCTGAGACGGAAGTCGTGATGATCACCGCGCACGGGTCAGTGGAATCGGCGGTGGGCGCCATGAAGCTGGGGGCGTTCGATTACATTACCAAACCGTTTCAGATGGACGAGTTGCTCTTGATCGTCGAGCGTGTCGGGCGCGTCATAGCCTTGCGGCGTGAGAATCGCGACCTGAAAGAAACGCTGGAGAGTAAATTCTGCTTCAACGGCATCCTCGGCGCCAATAGCCAGATGCGGGGGGTGCTGGACAAGATCAAAACCGTGGCCGGGACCGATTCGACCATTCTGATCCTGGGCGAAAGCGGGACGGGAAAGGAATTGGTCGCCAATGCCATTCACCAGAACAGCGCGCGGAACCAACACCCGCTCATCAAGGTCAGCTGCGCGGCCTTGCCCGAGACTCTGCTCGAGGCGGAACTGTTCGGCCATGAAAAGGGTGCCTTCACGGGAGCATTGCGGCAACGTCGCGGACGGTTTGAACTGGCCCATCGGGGCACACTCTTTCTCGACGAAATCGGCGAGATATCGCCCGTCGTACAAGTCAAGCTGCTGCGTGTGCTGCAGGAACGAAAGTTCGAGCGGGTAGGCGGCAATGAGACGATCGACGTCGACGTCCGAGTGGTCTGCGCCACGCAGAAGGACCTCCGCAAGGAAGTGTCCGTCGGACGGTTCCGCGAAGATCTATTCTATCGATTGAACGTCGTTCAGGTGGTGATACCTCCGCTACGGAAGCGGCAGGAGGATATCATGGTCATCGCCGACCATGTTTTGCAGACCTGCTCGGTAAAGATGAATAAGAAACTCAAAGGATTTTCCACCGTCTCACGGGAGCTCCTGCTGCGCTATTCGTTTCCGGGCAATGTGAGAGAGCTTGAAAACATGGTCGAGCGGGCGGTGGCGCTGGGACGCGACCGTGAACCGGTTCAGCCGCAGGACTTGTGCGGCTTCCAATCCTGTCCGTTTACGGGCGGCACGCCTCAGGACGCGTGCGGATTTTGTAGCGAGGGTCTCACTGGGCAGAAGCGGCCCGAGCGGCCGCTCAATTCATTGATATCGGCACGGGAAGAATTCGAGAAAGACTATATTCTATCAGTGTTGGAGAAAGTGGAGGGCAGCCGCACGACCGCGTCGAAGATTCTCGGACTCTCACGAAAGGCGCTCTGGGAGAAGTGTAAGCGCTACGGGATCCCCTCGGCGAAGGGAGAAATCGAAGAGGAAGAGGAGAAGGGTGATTAGACTTCCAATCTCAGCTTAGCAATTGTTAACGCTGAGATTGAAAATTTCTGATGCGGCTCTCAAAGGCGACAGGCTTGAAGTGGCCTGTCGCCTTTTCATTTCTCTTCTTCTCTATATCTACGTGAGGGTCCTGGCGAAGGCGTGTGTCCTTCCTGCGGCTTGCCCGAAGGCGCGGGTACCACACTTGTTGGTCAGATGCGACCACCAGCTGGCCATGCCGATGTTCAAAGGTCCATTCGTGCGAAGCACGGATGAAACAAGTTTCGGCATTGAGCAGACGAGCGACTTCGTGTGGTCGCGCCGAAGTGCTGCAGCAGGAAGGACACCGGCTTCGCTATTCTGCCGGCTCTGCCCCGCCTTCCCAAAGCTTCACCGTCCGGTCCCATGATGCACTGGCGAGTCTGAGTCCGTCCGCCGAGAGTGAGAGGCCGCGGACGCCCCCGGTGTGAGACTTGATCGTCCGGAAACACCGGCCGGATTTGAGGTCCCAGAAGCGAATCGTGTTGTCGTCTCCGGAGCTGATCAGAACTTTGCCGTCCGGAGTCACGACGAGCGCACGAATCCAGCCGCCGTGCCCTTTCAGCGTTCGATGCTCGAGCGCCTCCGGCATTTCGAACATCTTGATCGTCTGATCACGGCTGCCGGTGATGAGGTACTTGGCGTCGGGGGTGAACGTCATGGCGCCGATCCAATAGTCCATGGGCTTTTGAAAACCGCCGTCATCCTCGATGAAATACCCGCGCGTTTCGGTCGAGTCTTCTTCGGTCTCCTGCCAATGACCGTTGTGCAGGAGTTTCTCTTCGCCGCTGGGCAGGACCTCCCAGACTTTGATTTTACCGATGTCCATTCCGCTTGCGAGATGTCTGTCGTCGGGTGAAAAAGCCACGCACACGGACCAGTGGTGATCGTATTGATCCTTTCCGAGCAACGTCATCAACTCCGTTCCCGTCGTGACCTCCCAAATCTTGATGTCCTTATTATGGCTGCCCCGTGCCAGCATCAAGCCGTCCGGAGACAGCGACAAACTGCAGATATTGTGGTCGTATCGGGTAAACAGCAGCTTCAGGGGTTCGCCGGTCTTCGGATTCCACAAGCGGATCGTTCGATCTTCGCTGCCAGTGGCCAATGCTTGGCCGTCCGGCGTGTAGAGCACCGCCCGGATGTCATTGGTGTGGCCGCGAAGCGAGCGGAGCAGTCGGCCGGTTTCAATATCCCAGATCCGGACGAGACGATCGACGCCGGCGCTGGCCAACGTCAGGCCATCGGGCGCAAAGGCGACGGACCAGACGCCGTGCGAATGTCCACGGAACGTTCGCACTTCACGGGCGGCCGCGGTCCAATATTCAAGAGAATCGATGGGAGTCGTCATGCCGGCTGAAGCCGGCAGTGGCTGCGCAGGCACGGGAGTGGATGCGGTTGGTTGTGTCATGAGTCGTACCTTGCCCGAATCGTAAGTGGTGAAGCGGCCGATGACGGTGGCTTGATTGCAAAACGCCGTTTCGGCCCAGTATAATTTGCGGTCGTTTCCGTGATCGTAAGAGAAGCAACGGCGCCAAGTCAAGCCGCTCCGAGCGCCGCCAAACCGCATCACGACTGGGGAAAGCGGCCCCTGGTACCGGAAAAATCGAGGCTGATATGGAACTCCGTTTTCAACCTGCACTGCTGCAGGAAGTGATCGACTCGTTCGTGGAAAAAACCGAGCGGGAGGGTGACCCGACCTACTATAAGGAGTTCCACGAGCTGGCCGACCCGATTTACGAAAAGTTCACCCTCGACGATCGGGAAAGTGAGTTTAAAAAACTTTACCAGTACCTCTTTGGCACGTGGGGGTTTTCCGACATCATCCGTGACGCGTTCAATGAGTATCCGCTGGTGAAGGACAAGGTCGGCATCGTTCTCGTGAAAGGCGTGCTGAAGGAAGACCAGGAAGGGGTCGATATTTTACGGAAATGGGGATCGGTCGAGCAGGACCTGGCCAGGCAATTCGCAGAAAAGGGCCTGAAGGGGATCGGCATCAAGCTCATCCCTCGCCGGTTTTACGATCCGGCGCTCACGCGGTATTGCCGGCATGAGCTCATGCACATCTCAGATATGCTCGATCCGGCCTTCGCCTACGATCCCGATACCAAAGTGGGACAGAATCCTGGGGAAGAAACCCTCATCCTGCACCGGTATCGCATTTTATGGAGTCTCAGCGTCGATAGCCGGCTCACTGCCGCTGGCAAAGAGCCGATGCTGCGCAAGGAAGACCGGTATAAAGAATTTCGTTCGTGGTACCGGAAAATTCCCGCGGTGCAGTTGAAGTCCGTGTTCGAGGGCTTGTGGCAAACGGGTTTCTTCACCCACTCTGAACTGATCGAAATGGCGACCGACACGTTGCGAGTGATGGACCGCGCGGTGGATGTGGAAGGCGGTGAAGTACCGGAGACGGAAAACAAGGTCATGTTGATGCCCGGGTTTCCATGCCCTCTGTGTCGGTTCCCTACCTATACATGGGTGGAGGACATGGGGACCAAGATCGAAACCTATGTGCTCGACTTCATCCGCGAGAATCATCCCGGCTGGGACGTGGAATTCGGTGCCTGCGACCGCTGCGTCGAGGTCTACAAGCTCCGGGCCGACGGCGTCATGTAGAAGCGAATCGGAAAAAGGTCGGGAGCGTCATTTCGCTTCGGATGATGAATGGAAGAAAATCTGTGAAACAGAAGAACAGCACCTGTGGCTACTGATCCTAAATACGGTCGGCGCGACTTTTTCAAGGACTCGGTCATCTCGGTCGCAAAAGCCGCGAAAGAGTTTTCTTCCCATGCGGATGCAGTTCCTGAAAAGCCGGCTCCGGCCTTGCGCACGGACTGGCTGCGTCCTCCTGGTGCCGCCGGCGAGGCGACCTTTCTCGAGCGCTGTACAAAATGCAGTGACTGCCTGAAGGCCTGTCCACACGAGTCGATTGTCATTCATCAGGACGGCACACCCATAATTTTCCCCGACCAGATGCCGTGCTATCTCTGCGACGATACGCCTTGTATCGCCGCCTGCGCGACCGAAGCCCTGTTGCCTGTGGGCAGTATTCAAGAGGCCCGGATGGGAGTGGCTGTGGTCAACCATCGTCTCTGCACCGCCGGCCAGGGGTGCCATGCCTGTGTGTCAAAATGCCCCACCGATGCATTGACCATGGATTTCGATACCCAACGGCTTGTAGTCGCAGTTGAGCGTTGTGTAGGATGCGGAATGTGCGAGCACGTTTGTCGCACCGTGAACGATCACATCGCCATTAGGGTCACGCCCTTTCGTCTAATGGAATCGCCCCGCTGATTAAGTGTAGAAAGCAGCAACTTTAGGTCGCACCAGCCGTATCTCTGAGCGCCAGAATTGTCGGGAAACGAGTCACGTCTGACAGATGTTTCGACGGATCAGAATCGTGCTTGACAAGCCCTCAACCTTTACCTATCATACCCAGGCTTTCGCCAGGCGTTTGCCCGCCGTTACCCAAGAAATGTCTGGGTCAACCGGGTCGAAGCGAGGAGTATTTTCTCATGACGAGTAAGCAGTCGGTACAAGGTTCTACACAGACCTCAGCCGCCGTCCTTTCCAAATCTCCCATCAAAGATTCCCCTGCAGTCGAACGCGCCCTCAATCGCAGCAAGCTCTATCTCTTGGTTTCCTGGAGCTTGCTCTACCCTGAAGACGACGAATTTTTGGACTATTTGCAGTGCGGAGAGTTCGTGGAAGACGGCCGCGCCGCGTTGGAGGCGCTGGAAACCGCACTCGACGGCATCGGCGGCGATCGGGCGAAGCAAAAACTGGCTTTAATGCGCAAGCAATTCGATCAGATCGAAAAGCTCATTGCGTCCGAATGCGTGAACTGGCAATTGAGCGAATTGCAGGCCGAACACCGGCGCGTGTTCAGCAACGTCATCACGCTCGACTGTCCTCCCTACGAAACTCTCTTTGGCAACGATCACGTCTTCGCGCAATCCCACGTCATGGGCGACATTGCCGGATTCTATAAGGCCTTCGGTGTCGAACTCTCCAAAGACATCCACGAACGGCTCGACCACCTGAGCGTCGAATTCGAGTTCATGCATTTCCTGGCTTACAAAGAATCCTATTCCCGCTGTCATGACGGCGCCGAAAAAACCCAAATCGTGGTCGATGCCCAAAAGAAATTCGTCAAGAATCACATCGGTCGTTGGGTGCCGTTGTTCTGCCGCATGCTGATCAAGAAGGCCGACTCGGGTCTCTTCAAGCACGTCGCGGACATGACCTCCGATTGGATGGATTTCGAAGCGGCGTTCCTCGGTGTCACTCCTCAGACCTATTCAGAAACTGATTACCGGCCGGCGACGTTCAATTCACCTGAAGGCCAGACCTACGAGTGTGGCGCGCAGGATCAAGGCAACGAGCTCAACCTTTTATTGAACGAAACAGGCGCACAGAATTTCATGGATCAAAAGGAAAAGGACAAGGACAAGGAGGAGGACGGGCCGGTCGGGACCGCCTAACGATCCGTTCAGCGTCGGTGTTTCCTTTTATACCGTTTGATGCAGCTATTTTGGGTCAGTCTTAATCATTTAATTGAGAGGAGGGCATAGTCCATGAGAGTAGTGCAGACACACAACAAGTCTGTGGTGTTTGGCATTCTTCTCTCTGCCCTGATCGTTGGCGTGATGTTGACGATTGGGCAGGTGCCGTTGGCCGTCAGCCAACCGGTGACCATCCCGGCGAAGGCGGTCAAGGGACCCATCCCGATGGATGGAGCGAACCCTGTGTGGGAGAGCGTTCCAGGGGTCATTGTGCCATTGAGCGGCCAGTTGATCACCACCCCGATGCATCCGAATATCTCGGTCAAATCGGTATTCGTCAAGGCCATGACGAATGGCAAGGAAGTCGGGTTGCGCGTCGAGTGGAGCGATCAGACCAAGAATGACACGACGATCGGTCCCCAGGACTTCCGTGACCAGGCCGCAATCATGTTCCCGGTCAACACGTCCGGTGCGCCGCCATTTCAGTGCATGGGTCAATCCGGCGGGACCACCAACATTTGGCGCTGGAATGCAGAGTGGCAGAAGGACCTCGGCAAGGATAGCGCTGGACTCTGGGACGTAGACGATCAATACCCCGGCATTTTCTGGGACTACTATTTTGAAGAGCCTGCCGGCGGCGTGACCTATCCAGACCGGATCGGCCGCAGCCTTGGGCCCTTCAACCCCGGCATTTGGTCGGGCAACATTATGTCTGACCCGACACTGCGTGTGAGCTCGGTCGAGGATCTGAATGCCAACGGCTTCAGCACCTTGACGACCCAGGCTCACCAGGACGTGATCGGCAACGGTGTGTGGGAACCGGCCGGTTCCGTCAAGGGCGGTGGTTATAGCGGCCCGACTTGGCGCGTGGTCGTGAAGCGGACCCTGGAGACAGGCGATGCTAACGACGTGCAGTTCAAGGGTGGCATGTCCGTGCCCATCGCGTTTGCGGTGTGGGACGGCAACAACATCGAGCGTAATGGTATGAAGGCGCTCTCCACCTGGTTCACGCTCAAGCTTCCGTGAGCTAACAGGTCTGAGTGACCATGTTCCACCTTCCCCCGGTGGAACAGACAGCCAAAGAAAAGCCCCAGTTCTCTTGAGCTGGGGCTTTTCTATTTATGGGGGCTGTTGACGACCGGGGGTGGGTTGCATTTGAGCGGGGGCGGAGTGTATAAAACAAAGTCCTTATCTTTCGAGATTTATCTTATTTTTCAATTCTCTCGGTAGAGATTTGGCATGAAAGTTTCACTGCTTTTCCCACCGACCTGGCACCCGTCGCAGCCCTATCTGAGTCTTCCTTCGCTTACTGGGTTTTTGGCTCAAGCCGGCGTCACCGATGTGAGTCAACGCGACTTGGGCATCGAGCTCCTCGACGAGGTCGTCACGAAGTCCTATGGCGCCGGTCTCTATCAGGATCTCCTGGAAAAAAAGCAGACACTTGAGCGACAGCGAACCGGCGATACCGGTCCCGGCAGCGCCGAGCATCTGGCCAGAATCATCGAGTCACTCGACCGGTTTCCCTATCTGATCGATCGGATCGAGCTCGCCAAGGAGACGCTCCGTGGCGAGGGCTTCTACGACATCGAAGCCTATCGGGAAAGCCTCTTTTTGATCGATAAGTGGCTGGAAGTCATTTCCACTTTGTATTTTCCGACCAGACTGACCGTGGTCGACAATCAATTCAGTACCTATTCCATTTACTCGTCCAAGGATTTGATGAAAGTCATTCGGGACGAGCAGCAGAATCCGTACATCAAACTGTTTCGCGAACGCTTTCTGCCTTCCATCATCGCCGAGCGCCCTGGCCTGATCGGGGTCTCGATCACGGCGACTTCACAGATCATTCCAGGCCTGACGCTCTGCCGGCTGATCAAGGAGGCTGCTCCCGACATCCATTTGACGATTGGCGGCAGCATCTTCACACGGTTGGTTGATAATTTGCGTCGGTGTCCCAACCTCTTTGATATCACCGACGACATCGTCGTATTCGAAGGGGAGACGGCCTTGCTCGAGCTCGTCAATCAGATGGCCGGGAAAAAGGATTTTAGCAAGGTGCCGAATCTGATTTATCGCCAGAACGGCAAGATCACCGTCAATCAGCCATTCTATTCCGAGAACGTCAACCAACTGCCGGCACCCAATTACGACGGCTTTCCGCTGGACCGCTATCTCTCGCCCGAGCCGGTCCTGCCGGTGCAGTTTTCCCGGGGTTGCTACTACAAGGACTGCGCGTTCTGCGCCTTGACGCTCGATCACCAGAATTTCCGGCAAAAAGATCCGGGCCGGACGATCGAGGAGCTGGAATGGCTCAAACAGCGTTACGGCGTGCGGAACTTCTTCTTTACGGATGAATGCTTTGCCCTGTCGCCGACGAAACGCCTCTGCCAGCAAATGATCGAGCGCCGGGTGGACGTGAAATGGACCTGCGAAATGCGTTTCGAGAAGCATCTCACGCGCGAGTTGCTGACGTCGATGCGAGACGCCGGATGTTTGAAAATCGTCTTCGGCCTCGAGTCGTTCAATCAGCGGATCATGGATTTCATGAAGAAAGGCATTCAGCAGGAGTGGGTCCGACGTATCGCGAGCGATTGCGTGGATCTCGGCATCGCTGTTCACTGCTACATCATTGTCGGCTTCCCGACGGAAAAGGAAGAGGAAGCGCTGGAGACGATGAATTTCATCGTCGAGAATAAAAAGCTGAACGAGTCCTACGGCTTCTCCTGCCAGCCCTGCCTGTTTGATCTGGAAAAGGAAGCTCCGATCATGAGCGATCCGGGAGGCTACGGCATCAGACGGATCATGCGGCCCGCGGCCGAAGATTTGAGCCTTGGATTTTTCTATGAAGTGCAGGAAGGGATGACGCCCGATCAAGCAGAGCGGCTCTATCAGCATGTGTACGAAAAAATCAGTGAGGTCGTGTGCGAGCTGCCGTTCAACTACTCGATGGCGGACGGGCTTCTTTACATCGCCCGGGCCAAAGCGGAAGAACGGCGCGCGGTGACCGCCGCGCAGACATAGCAGACACAAGGGTGAGGAGACAGGCGTGCCCGCAACTGCAACAACCATCGAGCGCATCACCGGAAAGCTGAGCGACCAGCCGCTCCTGTTCCAATACACGATCAAGCTTGTGCTGTTGGTCGCGTTTCTGGAACTGATCCTGTACCGCCTGGTTTCCCGGTTGGGCATGCACCTGAGCAAGCTGGCTGCCGATCATCAGTGGATCATTCCAACCTTTACGGCCCTCACGGAAGTCGGCCAGTGGCTCTTGAATGTGGTCGCAATTCTCTTGTTCCTCGGCTTGACGGTGGGGATGGTTAACCGCGTGGCCCAGCGAGGCTTTACGGGTTTAACCCGGCTCGTCGTGCCCTGTATCGCCTTACTGTTGCTGCTGACCGTCGGCTTTCTATTGGTGCCGCCGTCAATGCTCGGGTCGGCGATCTATAACACCGTCGCCCTGGCGGCGATCGTGTTGCTGATGAGCGAGTACCTGGCGACGCATCACGATCGTTCGCACCGTGTGCTCGGCCTCACGTACCTCTTGGGCATTTCCGGCTGGCTGTACTATCAGATCGTGTCGACGTTCTTCAGTTTTTCAGGCAGCGTGGCGGCGCCGCCGATGGTGTACGAATCGCACCGCGCGGGTGAAGCATTCATGGTGCTCGCGAGCATTCTTGTGTTTTGGGCCTATGGGAGAGGCGTTTCGTTCCGGTCGCGCAATCAGCGCCAGCGGCACCGGGCCATTTGGTTCTGGAGCACGGCGGCGGCCATTTTCCTGACGATGTTTTTTCTGGATTATCTGCTCAACCAGTATAATCCGGGGCTCGCGAGCAATGTGCGCAAGGCCGCCGACGGCATCGGATGGATTTTTCAGTTCGGGATGGGCTACACCTTTTATCTCCCATTCGCGCTCTATATGGCCGGATTGCTCTGCTGGTCCTACACGGTGATCAAGTTGTTGACCATGGGGCGGCTGGCCGGCTACGGCCTGGGGCTGATGTTTATCGCCGGGTATGCGCTGTTGTATTCCAATCTGACACTGATGGTCGTGCTGGGCGTGATGCTGATGACGATGGATCGCTACCGACGTGACGCCGCGGACTCGGTCGCGGATCGGGCGGTACTACGAACGACCGACTCGTTGGTCGGCGGACATGTCTAATCTTTTGCCATAGGGGCTTGCCATGGAAGAAACGACGTCTTCGGAGCAGAGTCGGGCGGCGGTGGATCCGGGCGATCAGCCGTTGAACCCGGATGAGGAAATTGCCGAAATTGAGAAGCTCTTGGCCGCCGAGCCGGATGATTTTCAAGCCCGGTGCCGGCTGGGTGAACTCTATTTCAGCAAGGGCCGGTTGGACGACGCCTTGGTCGAGGTCAAGAAATCAATCGAGATGGCCGAGGGCATTCGCGCAGAAATGAATCGTTCGCTGGCAATGTACTACTCGAATCTCGGCACGATTTACGCGACGAAGAACATGGCGGACGAGGCGGAAGCCGAGTTCAAGCGCGCGTTGGATGTGTTTCAATACGACGTGCTGGCGCTTTTCAATTTGGGGCGTCTCTGTGCCGACAAGAAAAAGTACATGGATGCGAAGGGGTTTTATGAGCGGCTCGTCGAAATCACGCCGGACGATCCGATGGCCTGGTACAATCTCGCCGGCGTCTACGTGGAACTCGACAACCCGCAGGTGTCGGACTACAACACGATCGACGCCGCGATTCAATGCTATCTCCGGACGCTCGAATTGGACCCCAAGCATCTGGAAGCGAGCTTCAAGCTGATGGAGCTGGCTCTCAATCACAAGAAATCCGATCTCGCCATCAAAGTGATGGAAGACGCCGTCGAACACAATGCGGACGAGCCGCTGGCCTACTACAACCTGATCAGCGTCTACGACAAGTGCAAGATGTTCGAGCAGGCCGAGCAGGCCCGGCAGCGGTTGAAAGAACGATTTGCGAAGCGGAGTAAAACGAGCGCATCCTGATTCACCCTTATCGCGGAGGAACACACCATGTTTGGGAGTATGGGTATCACAGAGCTGATTCTGATCCTCTTCATCGTGCTGGTTATTTTTGGTGCCGGCAAACTGCCGCAATTGGGAGAAGGACTCGGAAAAGCCATCAAGGGATTCAAGAAGTCGGTGCATGAAGCGGATGCCATCGAAGCCGAAGCTGAGGCCGCAGCGGCCCAGCAGCAAATGGCGTCGCCTCAGCCGTCCATTTCGACGGCGCCGGCCCCCGGCGTGGAACAACCGGCCGCGCAATCCGCGACTCGCGCATAGCGCGACGATCGGCCGAACGCCATGGACACAGAACTTCAGCTCGCCGTCGGCTACATCGAGACCT
>DASTQY010000202.1:0-5357 GCA_035761525.1 Nitrospira sp.
ATCGAGAGCGCCGTCTTGCCCTCGGCACCTTCGAGCGTCGTGGCGTTGATCGCTGTCACTGTGTCGAGTGCGGCTCGCGCCTCCGTCCACTGTCCCTTGGCGGCGTGTGCCACACCGCGGGCGTATTGCGCCATGGCATGCGAGAAGGGAATGTCAGCCGGCGGAAGCGGTTCGACAAGCACTTCATCCCATTTTCCGAACGTCGTGAGCGTGAGCGCGTGGTACGGCAGCATCTCCTGCAGCATCCCGACCTGGCGCGCGGCGTCGAGGTTCACCTTGGAGGTGAGTGTATTGGACGCCTCGATCGCTTGGGTACCGCGGCCCGCCATCGTGGAGGCAAAGGCGAGGAAGTGGATGTTGTGCGGGTAGTACGCCAGTGGATAGACGCCCTTCGGGTGTTGCCCTTCAATGAACACCTCGTCGGTGTGGATGGCATGTTGGTTGGCCTGTACGGCGTCGTTCCACCGTCCAACGCGGATATAAATATGTGCGGGCATGTGGACCATGTGTCCTTCACCCGGCATGAGCCGAGCGAGCCGCTCGGCGCATGGCATCGCGGCCTCCGGGTTTACCGCTTCGACCGCGTGGATGTAGTAATGGCATGCGCCGGGGTGGTTCGGGTTGCGCGAGATGGCTCTCTGGAGTTGGCGTACGATTTCATTGGTGCCAGGGTAGGGACTACCATCGGGTTGCCAGTAGTTCCACGGGCGGAGGTCCATCAGCGATTCGGCATACAAGGTCGCCGCGTCGAGGTCGTCAGGATACGTGTTGACCACCCGCTCCATTGCGCGCGAGTACAATGTGTCCAAACGGACACGATCGGTCGTCGGAACTGCTTCGTAACGTTGCGCAACCGCCTCAATGTAGGCTCGCTCAGGTCCTGTGGCGTGGGATTTGAGCGTGATCGCTTTCTGGGCCGCCGCGTAAGCAGCAACTCCGCTTGCCGAGTCCATTGGAGCGTTGACGTTCGGGCCGTAGGCAAGCGCGATTCCCCAGAAGCACATGGCGCAGGTGGGATCGAGTTCTGCGGCGCGCGTGAACGACCGAATCGCTTCTGCGTGATTGAATCCGTAGATGAATCGCAAGCCCTGGTCGAAGTATTGCTGTGTGGCTGGGACTTGAGTGGAGATGGATTTGTGATGGGAGCCGAGGTTTGTGTAGAGGGGGACTGTGTTAGAAGTGTTCTTCCCGGGCGCCACCGCCGACTCTGTGCCCCAACTAGGGGCGGCACTGGCGAGCAAAACAGTCGAGACGAATCCGATGATGTAGGTAAACCTCATGACGTGCCTCCTTCCGAACGCGGAATGCAATTGGTTTGACCGTTGGGTCAAAGTAGTGAGGTGCATTAACCCATAGCAGAGTGATCTGGAGATGAACGTTGAAATTCGATTAGGACGAGTCTTTAGAGTTTCCACGTCGGATGATAATACGCTGGTGCCCATATCTGTTCTCCTTTATATCGTGACGGCTCTCGCTTCAAATCATGGCTCGCACTATAAGGGCTATTTGTATGGATGTCTTATCCGGGAGTCTGATTCTCTTAACAGAGGCGTGCTAGGCTGCGTGTAATTGCTTCGGCGTCCGGATTCGTTTGCCGAAACGCCGATCCTGAGAGTGGAGCGAAACGGATTATGGAAGCGAAGATCGCCTCGTCCGAATCAGGTCCCTTACGGGAAAGCCTAGCCCTTGAGCCTTTGCAACCAGACGCTCGTATGTGGGCTCGTCAAGGCGGGGTGTGCGAGACAGAATCCAGAGATACCGGCGATCGGGAGTGCCCACCATCGCCATGCGATAGTCCGGATCAAGATCGAGTATCCAGTAGTTTCCTTGACGTGAGGAACCGAAGAGCCGCGCGAAGAAATTGTCGAAGACCACGGTGAGCCGGGCATTCGTCTTCTGATCGACTACAGTCGCAACGCCCTCCACTTGGTCAAGTCCTCCGGTATCGGTCTCACATTCGTTGTGCACGCCGATCGTGCCGTCGGGACGACTCGTGTAGATCGCCTTTGAATCCACACAGTGCCGCTGAAACCACATGGGCAGCCGCGCAATCTCATGCCAGGTACCGGAATATCGGGAGAGATCGACCGAGGGAACCGTTGTGAGCGGTTCTCGCTGCGCCATGCCGCCACAAGCAGCGACCGCAAGAAAGACGCTACCTATCCCGAGTGATTGGAGAGTCTTCATGAAGGATTTCCGAGTGTCTTTTTTCCAGGCGATGACATAGGAGATATGGCTTCAACCGGCACGAGCCGGCCCGTCAAGCGCCGCAAAACTCAGAATGTCTCCATTTCAATTATTTCATAGCATCTCCCCAGTTTCTTCAAAATGCTTTAACTCTTGAATACTCTTCTTAAAGAGCGGCCTCCAGTCGGGTTGTGAGGCATAGTGGGAGGGCTCGCTAAGGGACATGACATAGACAACTGCTGTTTTCTTAGCCCATTGCTTGGCGTGCTCCAGCCCATCCCTTGATATCAGAGTTTCAAGGCGAAGGCGTTCGCTCATCCTCAAAGCCTAGCTGTACATCCATACGCGAGCATTACCTGTACCATTTTCCGGTTGCCTTGGAGTAAATATTGCCGCCGACCTCACTTGAAAGGTGTCCACGGAGGACGCCAGGCTCATCGGTTGAACAGTGAATGAACAAATCGATCTCCCGCGCGCCTCGCAAATCGGGCTCGAAACCGTCCCTCTGTGGAGGGTCACCTTCCAATCTGATGCGCTGGCGACTCTGCAGCCCGTTGCGGATTTTCATGCTTCCATCCCCCAAAACTTTCACATCGATCACTCGGTCGCTGATCTCAAACTCAGCGTAGCAACTACCAATCTGGACTTGAAAGTTGCCGAAAAAGCAGCCGGTGCCACTATCGCCATCGGGTGGAATCTGCAGAATCGTCTTTCCACTGAGCGCGGCGTAATCTGGGTCTTTGAATTGGATACGGCGCCACACTTGGTACACGATCTCCGTTTGCCATAACCCTGAATAACCATGCAGTTGACACGTCGGCGAAAACCCAATTTGGACAGTAGGGAGCTCAGTGGCCCATGATTTGAGCTTCACAATCGCTTGATGATCGAGGGGCTTGGTTGGCTCAAAATTACCCATAGGAACGTAGGTCAGCCCCGCGAAGTCCGATGGAAGTTCAACGCTGGAGTAAAGGCAAAGAGCAACTCTCCTCCGAGTCAGCATGGCAGTGAGATACCCATATTCAAATAAGACGTTCGCCCGGGGCGTCCTAACGCGCCTCTCGCGAATGACGGAATCATCGTCCGGTGTCGCAAGGAAAACAGCACCGGCGACTCGACTCGCAATGTTTTCGATGCCCATGAAGGTGATGTCGCCGAGCTTGAAGACGTCTGTCCATAGCAAAGGCTGTACGTCTTTGAGCTGCGAGAGAGCGGCCGCCACCTGCATGGCTTGCTCAAGCCCTTCTTTGCTGCTTCCAATAAAGATCTCCTTCAATGTGGCTCCTTTAGGAAGTCGCGACTTGCCTGCCAAGACTTTCTCGAGACTTTCTACCGAGAAACAGTCGCATCTTACCTGGCTGCCTTTCGGCAAAGAACTGTCAAATGTAACAGGGCGTAAGCGTGGATTTTTAAATAGGGGAGGGTGGGCTCGCCGTGCACCGCGAAAGGGTTGACGGATGCCATTTCTTCAGGCCTTTCCTCACTTATCTTGTTTTCGTAAGCTATAGGAACTTGTCTTAGAAAAGGAGGCCCCCATGATAAAGGCACATAGCGTTCTAAGTTTTTGTTTCATCCTTGCCATGGCGGCAGGGCTTTCACAAGCTCAAGAGGCACCTCCTGCCTCGCCCGCTGCACCGGAGACTGCCGCGAAAGCGACTCCCGCAGACGGCCATGTCATCCACGTTACGGCACCGCACTTGATCGATGGAAAGGTGCGGGGACCTTTCCATCACTATTGTAAGATCGTTTCTCCTGAGCCGTTCATTGAGTGCCTTCTCTACGAGACGGAAGACAACAACGCTAAACTCATCGGTGTGGAGTACATTGTCGCCAAGACTCTTACTCGCGACGAGAAGGTCCTTCCGAAGAAGGCTTGGAAAAAGGTTTGGCATGATCATTCCGTGGAAGGAGTCATAGGGAACATCAAGATGCTGGATATGGCTCCCGATAAGGCCAAGGAGTTTGCGGACACGGTTGCCAAGACTGACGGGATCATCTTTTCACTATGGCCCGAGGGGGCCAAGTTGCCGACCGGGAAAACTAGCATTGGCATGATGGTTGGGCATCCCATACACCAATGACATGGAACCATAATACCTCCCCACGTCTCGGGTCGACCGTTTGTTCAGTCGTCTGGGACAGGCTACTCCCGAACGATCGCGCATGATGTTCGCCGTTCGGAAAGAGGAGAGTGAAGGAGCGGTAAAATCGCCGATAAGAGTCAGCGGATTTGTCCTGTCCGTCTGGGATGGGTGACGTAGACGGAGATTCGAGTCTGACTTCGGCCGAACAAACCAGGACATTTTACTTTGTCACGTGGGGGGTCTCTCACGGTGTGAGGTGCGATGAGCACTGAGGGTGTGAGGCGAGGGAGGATTCTCGTTCTCTACTTACATGTGAGAAAGAATATTAACTAGCTTTCCAAATGGGTCTCGAACAAAAAAACGACGAACTCCCCAAGGCTCATCAGTTATGTCGTACTCGATTGTAAACTTTTCCTCTTTCATTCGCTTGTAGGCTTCGTCAACTTTATCGACTTCGATAGAAATGTCAGGAACTGCCGCTCCTGATCCTCCCTCTTTCATAAAGCTCATCTGCACAATTGATTGTGTTGTGGAACCGTAGGTAGCAATCCACCCGAGATTCATTAATTCATCTAAGCCTAAAACTTTTTCATAAAAGCGTTTTGCATCGCCAATGTTTTTGGCTTTGACATTGGCCACTATTCGTTTCACCTTCATGGGTTTCCTTTTATGAAATGGACCAAGAAACCAGAACATTCTACGTTTTCACGGGGACGTGGTCTATCGCGGTGTGAGGGGCGGTAAGCGATGAGGGAACGTGAACGCGAGGAACGAGCCGGCCCGTCCCCAATCCTCCGGTAGCGAGGCGGGCCGGATCAAGCTTTGATAAAGAGCCTGAAGGATCAGTTACTTCTCGTCTCGAATTGCTGCCTTTACTTTGGCCTTGAGTTCCGGGGTGACCTCCCGAATCCCATGCTGCTTGGCGTGTTCCATGGCGTTCTTCAGGACTTCCTCTTCAGTGTTCCCGCGAACGACATGCTTGCATCCGGACGACGGATCAACCTTGGCACACTCGATGATTTTACCCATTGGGTTTCCTCCTCTTAGGGGCGGGGAGTGGTTGTAGTTCTGGTTGTAGTTCCAAGT
>DASTQY010000203.1:0-2645 GCA_035761525.1 Nitrospira sp.
AAGGGCGATCGCATACAGAATTTCGAGACCGTGCGGCGGCGAAAGGATGGCCGTCTCATTGATATCGATTTGACGGTGTCTCCTGTGCGCGACGGCAACGGGACCATCATCGGAGCCTCCAAAATCGCCCGCGACATTACCGAGCGGAAGCAGACGAAACAGGCCATCACTGAAGCGCAGGTGCGGCTGGCAACGACCCTGGAAAGCATCGGAGATGCCGTGCTGGCCACCGACACCGAATCCCGAATCTCCTATCTCAATCCTGTGGCGGAGCGATTGCTGGGCTGTTCCATCGGGGAAATCATAGGGCAGCCGCTTGATAAGTTTTTCACCATAGTGAATGCAGAGACGCGACAAGCGGTTCCCTCTCCTGTCGAGCGGGTCCTGCGCGAAGGTACGGTTGCCGGCTTGGCCAATCACACGGTCCTGTTGCGGCGGGATGGAACGGAAGTTCCCATCGATGACATTGCGGCCCCAATTAAGGATGCAGATGGCCGGCTGCTCGGCGTGGTGCTCGTGTTCCGAGACGTGTCGGACCGATATGAGGCTGCGCGGCAGGCGGTACTGCTTTCCTCGATCGTGGCTTCCTCAGACGACGCAATCGTGAGCAAAGATCTCGCAGGCACGATCACGAGTTGGAACCGAGGCGCCGAGCGCATGTTCGGCTATACCGCCGAAGAAATGATCGGATCCTCAATTCTGCGCATTATTCCGACGGACCGTCATTCAGAAGAAGTCGCGATCGTGTCAAAGCTTCGGCGCGGCGAACGCGTGGACCATTATGAAACGATCAGATGCAAAAAAGATGGACGACTTTTCGATGTGTCGATCACGATCTCGCCTTTGACCGATGACGACGGCAACGTCATCGGTGCCTCAAAAATCGCTCGCGATATCTCGGAACAGAAACGCACCCAACGGGCGCTTCATGAAAGCGAAGAGCGTTGGCGGGTGACACTGGAGAGCATCGGCGATGCTGTCGTCGCCACCGACGCCTCCGCGGTCGTCACCTTTGTTAACCCGATCGCTGTCGACCTGTTGGGCATGCCCGCTGCGGAGATCATGGGACGCCGATTGGCAGAGGTGTTCACTATTGTGAATGAAGAGACCCGGCAGGCGGTAGACAACCCTGTTGAACGGGTCCTACGGGATGGCCTGGTCGTGGGCTTGGCAAACCACACTGTGCTCGTGCGCCCTGATGGCACAGAAGTCCCCATCGACGACAGCGCTGCACCCATCCGGGATCATGACGGACGGTTAATTGGTGCCGTGCTCGTCTTCAGAGACATCTCGCAGCGCAAGAGTTCGGAACTGCAGGTGCAGCGTTGGAACGCTGAGCTTGAAGCCAGGGTGCGGGAGCGGACGGGAGAGCTCGTCAATTCCCAAGAGCGACTTCGTGCGCTGGCATCACAGCTGAATCTGACGGAGCAACGGGAACGCCGCCGGTTGGCCGGCGACCTGCATGATTATCTGGCGCAACTCTTGGCCTTAATTCGAATTAAGTTGGGTCAGGCTCTCCAACGTCTCAACGACAGGGCGCCGGAGGTCCGGTCTGCGCTCACCGAGATGGACGCACTGTTGCAGCAGTCCCTACAATATGCGCGGACGCTGATGGCTCAGCTCAGCCCGTCGGTCTTGCAGGACCTGGGGCTTATCCCGGCCATTCATTGGTTGGCCGAACAGATGGTGCAGCAAGGGCTCACGGTGGATGTCCGCATTCTCACCGATGAGCAGCCGGGTTTCAGCGAACATCAGTCCGATTTGCTGTTCCAAGCCCTACGGGAATTGCTCACCAACGTTGTGAAGCACGCAGGCGTTTCCTCGGCCGTGGTGACGGTAAACAAGCAAGATCGGGATACCTGGTTGATTACGGTGCAGGACACAGGCGCGGGTTTCGATCTCAATGCCGTGCAGTACCTGCCCTCGGGTGAACATTTCGGTCTTTTCAGCATTCAGGAACGCATGGAGGCGATGTCCGGATGGTGCCGGATTCACTCGCTGCCTGGCGAGGGGACCACCGTTGAACTGGGGTTGGCGGCGATGCCGGCAGATGCCAGTCGGAAACCGCATGTTTCCGGAACCGCTGTGGGAGTTGCCGATGCTCCCAGAGCCGCCGTGCCGTCGCGTTGGCGTGTGTTATTGGTGGATGATCATGCCATGGTCCGGCAGGGTCTGCGAAGCATTCTGGAGACATATTCCGACTTGGAAATCATCGGGGAGGCGGCCGACGGTTTTGAGGCGGTGGAATCGGCGATGAGCACACAGCCGGACGTTGTCGTCATGGACATCAACCTTCCGAAACTCAACGGGATCGATGCGACGAAGCAAATCAAGAATCATGCGCCGAATGCTGTGGTGATAGGATTGTCCGTCCAACATTCAGCCCAAACCCTCAATGCCGTGCTGGATGCGGGCGCTTCGGCCCTGCTGAGCAAAGAGCAAGCGACCGTGGACCTGTATCGAACCATCACGCATTTCCTCAAGGTTCGATAGAACATCACGCTGCCAACCTATGGATCTTAGTGCCGCTACCAGCATAGAGATAGATGGACCTGCCGGGCGGAGTTGGCACCGCCATCCGCTGGCGTTGAAGCCCCGCACTCCCAGACGGAGAGCCGTAGCTGTTACGGGGCAATCATGAAGTC
>DASTQY010000204.1:0-4224 GCA_035761525.1 Nitrospira sp.
TCTCCATTGTTATACGGCTCGGCTGGCCCATAGGTGGTGAAGCCCCAAACAAACCGACCGTTAACCCAGGCTCTCGGATCAGCATTCCACTCATGTGAACCGATGCCATATCCGGTGCCGTCAATCATCTCACCATTCGGATACAGAGCCAGGCCATAGTGCTCACCCATTCGCATAACGTTTCTTCCGTCGGCAGTATGCCAGAATGTCACTATATGCGTGTGATCCCCGAACACGTCGTTGAAGACGTGCGCAACCCCATGATCGAATCCGATGAACAAATGTCCAGCTGCGGTGCCACTATGCCCAAAGATCATCCGCCGTGCAGAGCGTTCTTCCCAGCAATTAACGGTAATATCGCAGAGAAACTCATACCGACGAACTTGAATCCCCCCGCCGGGATCGAGCGTCACCTTGTCCGCCTGACCTAAGTGCCAACGAGGATCGCTGAAATCCGCATTCGCGACACAGCAGGGTGGTGGCGCCGGCGGTGGAATAGGTGCTTCGTATCCTCTGTAGCCGACGAACACTTCATTGGCGATTCCGCCCGCCATCGCAGTGATGTTGCTCACCGTTTGCTGGCCATTGGACGGATCGGTATAGGTTTGGACGTGGAGGCCGTCAGCCGCGGTAAACCGCCTGAACGTTGTTTGTCCCGGTCGTAGGACATACAGGGCATCCGGCGTCACCGCCCAAATATTCTGTGCATCGTCAGGACTTGCGTCGATGATCGTGCCGGTTAGGCTTTGAGCCGAACCGTACACCGTGAGATCTGCCAGGGGCCACGGGCCAGCTGGGCCGGAAGGCGGCGGAGGCTGCTGTCCTGGCGGTGGTGTTTCGGATGAGCTATCTGAACCGCCGCATGCGGTCAGCAGACAGAAAAGAGCACAGAGGACTGCCCGGATCCACATGTGAGCTCCTTTGATTTATTCCTTATCAATGTCTCTACTAAAAGTCCTACCGCTGTTCCGAGATTCCCCTAGCTAGGAAAGACCCCTGCAGAGGCGGTTATGACCCCTTGACCGGCTGCGTGGGCGCAGGCTACTCTCCCATTTTTTTAGAGGAGCTGACATGAAGCCGCTCACGATGTCCGTGTTCGTTGCGATGTTTGCATGCTCCGTGGCCGCCTACACAGTGAGGGCAGCCGAGCCTTCGTTTGAACTTACTGCTCGATACATATTAGAGGTCGTCAAAGCGTTCCGGACCGCCTACGTGCTGAAGGTCGTTGAGCATGCAAGGGACGGGGGTGTGAAACCGCATGAAAACTGGCAGAGCGATGCGCATTTCATTCCGCTGCCTGCTCAATTTGTCAAAGCCGCTGCAGACCAGCTCGACAATTTTGAGATCGGCCTGATTGGCCTGACGCCCGTCAATCAAGCGAATTATCCACGGACTCAAGCGGAGAGCGATGCCTTGATTCAGCTCATGAAGAACCGTGAGCGGTCCGTCACGACGTTCGTCGATGGAGATCAGTTCAAGGCGATATCAGCGGATCTTGCTCTCGTGCAGTCCTGTGTGGATTGCCACAACCACCACCCCAAAGCCACCAGACGTGATTTCCAACGATGGGACGTTATGGGTGGTCTCGTCGTACGGTTGAAGCGGGATGCCCGTCCGGAGGGATCACCGATCGGACCGGAGCCTCCGGGCCGTCCCTCTGGTCCGATTGAGAGACTGACGCCTCCGCTCACTGCTCCGCCACCGTGGGTTCGGTGAGTCGCCCCTTGACGCTCCGTGCGCCCGGGGCGTAGGCTTTGAATAGTTTTTTTGCTGTCACATACCATTTGGGTACCCCCAATGGTCCTCCGTGGGATTCAGAACCGACGGCCTGGACCTGCCCGGTGCTTCTCACCAGACGGGATCGCTCTCATCTTATTGCCTTCCGCACACCACGGATCGCCGTTGCTGCGCGATCTTTTGGCTCACCTTGAGCACATCACAGTTTCACCATGTATGACCGAGTCGGCCAGGTATCCCTCATGCCGGAGGCTGAGGTCTTGCCCGACGCGGAAAGGAGGATCTCATGTCCTACCGGTATTCGAGCGTCGATATCATTGTAGGCGTTGGTGTGTGCGCCATAGTCTTCGGGGCATTGTTGATGTTTGTCGCGACCACGGGAACATTTCTTGTGGGCAATCCGTTCACGGCGATGGCCCAAGGATCTCTCGCGACCACTGAGTCGGCATGGCTTCAGCCTGCTTTAGGACAAGCCATTGTCGAGCGGGCGCTGCTCCAAATACAGACTGATCGCATTACGGCTTCGGCCGCGTCCGAATGGAGACAGGCCCTGCAGTCGCATCGCAGCCTGCAAATCGTCATCGATAATCCGTTTGCCATGGTCATCAGCCGCGCGAAGAACATTCCAAGCGAGCATGAGGCGCGAGTGCAGGCCGTAATGGGACGCTCGATCGTGAATTTCACACAGCGGGGCATTCGAAGCGGCGTCTTCTCGGCGGATTTGTATCTCTCGGATTACAACCAGAGGATGATCGGCGCCACAGAACAACGAGGGAAACGGATGCACGATGGCTTTGCCTCGACCTGGCAATCCGTACTCGGCAAAGGGATTGTGGACGCCAGTCAGGAACACCTTCAACGCGCCGGGGTAGTTCAGGAGCAATTGGGGTCGGCCATTCTACATGTGGCTCAAGCGAGAATGTTTTTAGATGACGCGTGGTCGTCCAATCAATATCAACTCGGCAGTCTCATGGCCGCATTCGATCGCACCGGCGGCATGAACGAGCCTGTCACGCGACCAGTTTCTGCTGTGGCTGGGCAGGTGGAAGTTGCGACGAGTTCAGTCGGCATGCCGGGCATTCCCGACATTCCAATGAGCTACCTGATGGCAGCCGCCCTCGCGCTGTTCAGCATCTTCTTCGGAGGGCTCATTCTTTCTGCCGCCGGCCGTGAGGCCAAGGCCTTGACTGAGGCAAGACGAAATACCGGCAGGTGGGTGTATCGCATGGCGTCGTGACGCACTGCGATGTTGGAACCACTGGACCACAGGCAGGCCTGTGGTCCAGTGTCTCGAGCAAGCACTCGTTTCTGCCCCTATTGTCTCCCCAAGACCAACAGCCTCCCACACCCCATTTGTTCCGGTGTGGGCGTTGGGCGAGCACAAGAGACCAACGGGCCTAGCCTAACTCCTTCACCGAGCACAGACCGATCTCCCTTTCTTCTATGCGCACTGTCCTTTCTTTGAAATCATTTTTCGATCCATGCGTCCTTGTTGTAGAGTAGCCGTATGCAAGGACACCCCGTAGGGCTGGATGGGCGTCGACCGTCTGCCCTGAATCGCTTTCGACGACATCCAAGAGTCCGCATCAATACGCCCTTTTCTTGTGCTCTCTCCCCGGTCCGGGCGCGAGGCTGGCTGAGAAAACCCATCATCAACGTCGGGTTGGTCTATGACCTTTCTGTTCGGGGCGCGCGGGTCAGCACCGAAGCTCCCTTCAAGCCCGGGGATCAGGTGGCCTTGAGCCTTCGCCTCCCGAGACAAATCCGTTCCGCCGAGATTGCCGTGGCAACGGTGCGGTGGACAAAGGATCAATTCTATGGACTGGCATTTCGCCGCCTATCGCTCGATGCGTATGATCGATTGAAGAAATTCGTGGCCATTGCCTCGCGAGCAGTCGCGTAACTCCATGGCGCAACTGGAACGACAGCCTCAGCCGAGCGTGGAGCTGCGACGCTATCCTCGTCATCGAGTCTCCGCTCCCTTCCCTTGCGCGTTCTCCCTCCTCGGGCTAAAACGCTGGACCGCTGTCGACCGCAACGGGCTGGGCGTTGTGCTGGACGTGTCGTTGGGAGGCGCGAAGGTCATGAGCACCGCGGCAATGAACCCCGGCGATCATCTGGCGGTCAGCTTTCGAATGCCTGATCAAGCCTCCGCCCTGCAGCTCGACGCGAATGTCAAATGGGTTAATGATCAGCTATTTGGACTGGAGTTTCTATCAGTCCCTCTTTCGGCAGAGTCTCGCCTCAAGAAGTTCCTTTCACGCTCGCCACACACCTGCTCCTGACGTTTCCCGTACTCTGGATCAGTAATCGTCCCGTCCTGTAAGGCCGAGACCGGTTCGTTCACGTGTGTGGTTCGCTCGGAAGAAGAGGGAAGAGGATCTCAGCCGTGGAGTTGAGATCCTCTCCTTACTTGATGGCGACGGCTTTCACTTCTTTGAACATCGTGAGTCCCTGTAAACACTTCTGGATGCCGTCCTGCATGAG
>DASTQY010000205.1:0-13242 GCA_035761525.1 Nitrospira sp.
ATCGAAGACTTCGATGAGTCGGCTGAAGAGCTGATCAGTCAGGTGTTCGGAGCCGCTTCGGATGAAGCCGAGGCCTATTTCTATGCCAAGAACGGCGAGTCGGCCCTGTTGCCGGAGGAAGCGCAGGAGAACGGAACGCACAATATCGAGCGTGAAAGCCTGCAACAGCGCCGGCAAGTGCTGGAAAGCTGCATGGCCGATCTGGAAATGCGTCGCCTGATACAGTCAGCCAAACAGTCAAACGGAAAGGGCATGTTGCAGGCGAAAGTGGAAGACTACATGTCCCACGATGTGCGCAGTATCCATCGAGCCGCCACTATCAAGGAAGCCGGTCTGTTGCTTCAGAAATACAAGGTGGGATCGCTGATCGTGGACGACGGGTCGCGCTACATCGGCATCGTCACGGATTCCGATCTCAGCAGGAAAGCCGTGGCCAAAGGGCTTGATCCGAACACCACCACCGTGACGACCTGCATGAGCAAATCGCTTGTGACGATAGAAGAAGACGAATTGTTGTCAGAAGCGATGAACCTCATGAAAAAACAGGGCATACGCCATTTGCCTGTCACGGCTGACGGCACCATCATCGGTGTGCTTTCGCTTGCCGACCTCCTTCGCGCCTTCATGGATTAGGACGACCTGTTTGGGGGGCGGCCTGCTGACGGCGGGCTGCCTCCAGTCTCAGTAATTCCTTTTTTCGTCTGATGCCCCACCGATAACCCGCAAGGCGGCCGTCTTGGCCGACGACCCGATGGCAGGGAATGAGCAGGGCGAGGGGATTGGTTGCGCAGGCACGGGCCACGGCACGCGAAACTGCCGGTCGGCCGATCGTGCTGGCAATCTCCCGATACGTTCTGGTAGACCCAGCAGGGATCTGTTGCAGCGCCGTCCATACTTGGAATTGAAAGGCTGTCGATTTCACGTCAAATCTCAGGCCGGCTCCTGCAGGCATTCCGTTCAGGCACCGAGCCAAAGCTTGCCGGTAGGGGACCAATCGCTTGGGATTTCGGCGCAACAACGCATTCGGATACTGTCGTCTCAGTTTAGTCACCAACAAGGGCTCCCTTCCTCCAAGCATGACCGAGGTGACACCGCGCTCAGTGGCAGCGATCAGCAAGAAGCCGACTGGTGTGCGCATGCTTGCATAATGCATTATGACTCCCTTTCCGCCAGACCGAAACGCCGACGGCGTCATGCCCATGTGCCGCCATGCCTGCTCCCACGCCCGGCTGCTTGATCCAAACCCGGCCTGGTATGAGGCATCGGTGATTCCGGCTCCGCGCTCTAAGGCTTGCCTGAACTGCTGTATTCTTTTGGCATTTTGATAGGTCTTAGGCGAGAACCCGAAGACTCGGGTGAAGGCGCGTTGCAGTCGAAAGGGACTCATTCCGACGAGCGCCGCCAGGCTAGTGAGAGTCGCCGGCTCATCCGAGTGCCCGTCCAAATGTTGCCGGACCTGTTCAACCAGCCGCTCGGTCTGAGTGCCGCGTACTGAACCTGGGATACAGCGTAGGCAGGCGCGAAAGCCTGCGGCCTCAGCCTGTTCCGAGGAAGGAAAAAATGTGACGCGATGGCGATCAGGGCGCCGTGAGGGACAGGAAGGGCGGCAATAGACGCGGGTCGAAGCCACCGCATAGACGAACGTCTCATCAAATCGGGAATCATGCTCGAGCACCGCTTTCCAGGCTATCTGCGGAATCATCGGTATTCGTCCTCCTCGTGGCACTGATGATACCGTTCGTCGAGGGCGGGCGCTATCCGATTCTTGCGCTCAAAGTCTGACGAAGCACGATCACTGGCCGGGGAAACGATGAAAGGGCTGAGCGAAGGAAGATCAGCTCCCCGAACGATTCCGCAGGTAAAATCGCGCGCCGCATCGATTGCAGCGCCAAGGGAACATTCCCAAGAGGCGAAACAACAAATCCTGCCACCCGTGCCGGGTCGTGCGATGGCACTCTTCTGAAGAACAGTACCGACAATGCATCCGGGACGCTGGGCTGTATCCGACACCTTGCTCCAGCATGAGCCACCGGCTGGCACTCACTGCCCTCGTGCCGTCGCTAGGATCGGCACGAGATGAAAAGATCTAAGACGAGTCTTGATTCATCGCCCTGCGGGACAGCAGCCATTTGGCCATCTACTTTTCCAGGACCGAGAGAGTAGGGCCTGCATGCGCCATTGGTGGACCGCCGCCAGACGCTGTCACGACGATGGAAACGAATTAATCTGTTGTCTACCGCTGTTCATATGCCGGAAGGCTAGTCTTCGGCAGAAGCCGAGTCAACGGGGTAAGTGCAAGGGATAGGCGAACTTGTGCCCCCTGTTCGAGGGGTAGACGGCTGGCAGACTGCTTACATAGACTTCCCAGGCGTCGTCGGCCTATTGCTGCAAAGCCGCTTCTGTGGCTCCTCGGGAGGTTGTCGAAAGAATGTCACGCGTATATAGCGCAGGCGTCGTCTTGGTCTTGGCGCTGTTTGCCCTGGCTTGCAACGACGGCGACGATAGCGGTAGTGGCACCCCCAACCAACCGCCCTCATTTAATAACACGGTCTTGATGCTCGCTCCTCTCGCTGATGGCAGCGGGGATGTGTACGTGGGAGGCGACTTTACGACATACGATGGCGCACAGGCGATTCGTATCGTGCGTCTCAATGGGGATGGCACCATCGATCCAGGGTTTGCAACAGGCCTCGGCTTTAACGGCAGCGTGCGCAGTATTGTGCCGGCTGGGACTCAAGGCGCGACGATCTATGTGGGAGGAGACTTTACGACCTACAACGGGATACAGAGGTCTCGGATTGTGCGCCTCACAGCCAATGGGGCGTTTGACCCGACCTTTGCCATAGGAACCGGATTCGACAACACGGTTCATGTCATCGCTTCTACAGGAGACGGAACCGGAGATATCTATGTCGGTGGAGCCTTCACCAACTATAACGGGATCGTAGCGAATAACCTTGTGCGTCTGAATGCCGACGGGACGGTGGATTCGACCTTTTTCATGGGGATCGGTTTCAACAATACCGTTTTCACCATCATGCCGACGACGGATGGAAGTGGAGATCTCTACGTGGGAGGGGCCTTTACCAGCTACAAGCAGGTATTAGCCAACAACCTCGTACGGCTCAACGAAGATGGATCCCTTGATGCGACGTTTTTGACAGGGATGGGATTTGACAATGCTGTCCAAACGATTGCTCCGGCAGACAGCGGGGGTCTGTATGTCGGCGGCGCCTTCACGAACTATAACGGCACGCTGGCAAATGGACTCGTACGGCTGAACTCAAATGGGGTGATCAACCCGTTCCTTGCGACGGGGAAAGGCTTCAACAATACGGTCTTTCATGTCGTGCCTGCCGCCGATGCAAGCGGCGATCTCTACGTCGGAGGGTCCTTCACGACCTACAATGACATGCAGGCCAACCAGCTGGTACGGCTCAATCAGAATGGGACGCTCGATTTACCCTTTGCCACAGCGACAGGCTTCGGCAATACGGTGCTCCGCGTGTTGCCCGTTGGAGACGCAAGCGGGGATGTGTATGCCGGAGGCCAGTTCGTGCAGTACCAGTCCACGCCCATCGGCAGATTTGTGCGCCTCACATCCACTGGAGCCTTCGTCCACTGAGAGATTTCTCGCAAACGTGCGCTGCGGCGGCTCCGAACCCCAACTTAAGACTCCCACCCCAAACGGCGCAGATTTTAAAAATGACAGCCTCGATCGAGGTTTCGAAGATTCCGAGTCTATGGTCGGAGTTTGGCTTGTCTCCGGCATGCCTGTTTTCGGCAGAGTCCCTCAAAAGCGTACGATTTGAAAATAAACCTTGGGAATTGGACAAGGGATTTAGAAAGAGAGACACGCGCCGACAAAGCTTTCTCGACGAGCACGCGCATTAATCGCCGCCTAGGAACGTCTCTAGCAGAACACCACCTGCCTCTCTCGATTTAATAGTACGCGGAGAAGAGGATCAAGACCGCGAATCCCACGAGCAGGCACGCCTCGCCGCGGTAAAACCAATTCAGGTGGGGCTTGTGCGCGCCGGTTGAATGAAGCACCATGCCTGCTGCAATCCAGCAGCACGCGACTCCTGCGCAGATAACCGAAAAGCTAGCAAAATAGGGGATCATTCCCTCGAACGGCGCACTGGGAACAGGAAAGACGCCAAAGGCAAAAATCAGGTTTTTGGGGTTGACCAGTGTTGTCAAAAAAACCCGGGGAAAGGTGATGGGATGCGAAGCATTGACTCCTCGCTCGTCCGATCGCCAGAGCCAGTAGGCCACATAGACAAGGTAGGTGCTGCACAACAGGTGGAGCAAGTGACTGATAGCCGAGTGGCTCTGAGACGCAGGCACAAGGACGAAGACCAGCGCAGATAGCGAAAGAAGGTACGCGCCCAGTTCGGCGAGCACGAGAGTGAGGCTTGCTTGAAAACCACGTGACACTCCGGAGACGAACAGAAGCGAGTTCGTCGGCCCCGGAAGGGCCAGGACACCCAAGACTTCGAAGAGAAAGAGCGCCTGGCTTGTGTCGATCACAAGAAAAGCATGTATCCGAGAACGCGCTTGGAGTCAACACGGTCGTTTGTGTTGAGGGAATCCGTGCGCGCGAAATGATTCCTGACGCCGTTTCTTTTACGCCTTCGCGAGCGTGAAGCTCCAGATGCATGTTGTGCCAATTGACTTCTCGTGATCAGGCACGTAGAAGAAAGGCCTGGCACCACTGCCCGCCCTGGCTTGAGTCACCCTGTCTGTGCGTTCATCACCTGATCGGAGAACCTGTTCGGGTCAGACTATGCCGCCGACCATGCTGCTCAGCTGTGAGTCCATCAGCAAAAGCTATGGGGTGAAACCGCTCTTCGCCAACCTGTCCCTCGGCCTCTCCGAAGGCGATCACGTCGGGCTGATCGGTCCCAACGGGTCCGGCAAATCGACGTTGCTCAAGATATTGGCAGGACTCGATGAGCCGGATTGCGGCACCCGGTCGGTTCGGCGCCAAGTCCGCATCGGCTATGTTCCGCAGGAACCGTCGTTTTCCGTGTCTCACACGGTTGAAGACGCGCTTGCCCAAGTCCTCCTCGACGAAGGTCTGGACCCCCACGAGCACGGCGGTCGAATAGCCAAAGCCCTCAGCCTCGGAGGCTTTGTACGTGCCGACCAGGCAGTCGCGACACTCTCCGGAGGGTGGAAGAAGCGTCTAGCGATCGCGCGGGCGTTGATGCTGGAGCCGGATGTGTTGCTGATGGATGAACCGACCAACCATCTGGACGTCGAGGGAATTCTGTGGCTGGAAGGAGTGTTGCAGGCCGAACCCCATGCGTTTCTCGTCGTCAGCCATGACAGGAAGTTTCTGGAATCTGTGGCCTCCCGCATCTGGGAATTAAACCGCTGTTACCCGAACGGCGTGTTTCAGGCAAACGGCCGGTATAGTGATTTGTTGGAACAGCGCGAGGCGGCTCTGCAGGCGCAGGCCGATTATCAAGCCTCCCTGGCAAATCGCGTTCGGCGTGAAGTGGAATGGCTCCGGCGTGGGCCCAAAGCCCGTACGACGAAGGCCAAAGCGCGGGTAGACGCAGCCGGACAGCTGATCGACGAGTTGCAGACACTCGAATCGCGGCAGGGACAGAGTTCAGCAGGGATCGACTTCACGGCGTCGGGACGAAAGTCCAAACAGCTTCTGGTGGCTACCGGGCTCGGCAAATCGCTTGGCGGGCGGCCTATCGTCACGAGCCTGGACTTTCAGCTTGGCCCCGGCGAACGTATCGGGCTCCTTGGCCCCAACGGCAGCGGTAAGACCACACTGCTGAAGTTGCTGGCGGGCACTCTGCAACCGGATAGCGGCACCATCGCGCGTGCCGACCGGCTGCGCGTCGTGACATTCGAGCAACACCGCGAATCGCTGGACCAGCAGGCCACGCTGCGGCACTCCCTTGCGCCGGCCGGTGACACAATCGTTTATCAAGACCGGTCCCTTCATTTGATCTCATGGGCGAAGCGTTTTCTCTTCAAACCGGAACAACTGGACCTACCGGTCTCCCGCCTGTCCGGCGGAGAGCAGGCTCGACTGCTCATCGCACGACTGATGCTCCAGCCGGCCGACCTTCTGATCCTGGACGAGCCAACGAACGATTTGGATATTCCGACGCTCGACGTGCTGGAAGACAGCCTGTTGGAATTTACCGGAGCGCTCGTCCTCGTCACGCACGACCGGTGGCTGTTGGACCGCGTCTCCACCCGGCTGCTCGCGCTGGACGGCACGGGCCGCGCCGAATGGTTCGCCGACTATGCCCAATGGGAGGCCGCACAGGCTCGGAGTGCAGGCGACGCCCGGCGACCCGCAACTGCACTCGCCGCGAGCACAGTGAAGACTCCTCTCAAACGGAAAGGGTTGTCCTATCGGGAGCAACAGGAGTGGGAAAAGATAGAAGAGCAGATTCTCAAGGCCGAGGCGGTTGTCGCTGCTTGTCAGTCGGCGGTGAACGATCCTGGTATCGCTTCCTCCGCGGAAGCCCTCCAGGAGCGGTACAACGCGCTCCACGCTGCACAAGCCGACGTCGAACGTCTCTACGCACGCTGGGCCGAACTCGATGAGAAGCGCACCCAGGCCGTGAAGAGCGCGCCATAGTACCGGCGCCAATGGACTCGGCGAAACGTGATGCGAAACCGATCACCTCACAGAAAGTGTCCGTTATGGATGCCGAAGTCGGCGAAAGTCGCACAGACGAATCAGGCAGGGACGATCATGGCTCGCCGACTACTTGAATGCAGCTGGAACCAACCAGCAATACATAAAAACTTGTGATCTGAATTGTGCGGATTCGGTTGATAACCGTTCGTTCATTGAGTTTTACACGAGAGCGGAACTCGCCCACGTTACCCATTGGCCTGCCATCCCTTTTCGCGCCTTCAATGGTGTTTGTGCCGAGTCCCATGCCGAGGACAATAGGCGTGCAGTCTTCACCAAGCAGGACGCCTTTGACGTCGGTATTGCTCGGTTGTAGTTCCGTGGAGATATTGATGCAACCCGACAGGATCAGCGTCAACAGACAGATGAGCACAATTCGCATCAGACCGACTCCTTCCTAAGATGGGAAGCCTGAAAAGCCAGACAGGGTACTGGTGTGTGAAGGGATGTGTCAATCCAGGCAATGCTAATCTTTCCTGCCGGACATCACCTAATGCTTTGTTCAACTGTGAGTATTGTGCGAGTTGCGATGGCGGATTGAAGTCTGAGGGGAAGGTTTATCTAGTTTAGTACAGCTTCCATCCAAATTTACCTCGACGACCCGACCAGTCAAGCGCCGCTTGCTTAATCAATCTCGGAAATCTATACCGACTTGCCGATGTCTGGCCGGCTAAAATCCGCTGTGCATTATGACATTTCGAGAACGTTCAATAAGTGGGGAGGATTCGGGGCGACCGGCGACTCGAGTGCGCGCCTGGACGAACACCTCCCGCTATGTGAACATCCAAATGGTTCTCGTGTGTCGCGTTCGGCGAGCACAGGGACCGACCAGGTTAGCTTCTTCATAATTTTCCGAACGTCCGCTCCCAAAACTCCCTCACCCTTCCCATATGCTCGTCTATATCCGTCTTCAAATGCCTGGCCCCAGCCTGCCAATCATCGGTGGTGTACCCGACGCGGCGTGCCAGGAAGATAAACTCTTCTGAATCGGCAGGCGGGATGACCAGGTCCTTGGCATGACCCCGCACCATCCGGAGTCCGTCGATCAACATGCGGAGGAACAAATAGGCCTTTCGAAGATTCTCGCCGTCGTGCCGGCTGACGGTCCCGGATTCCACGAGCCCCGCCAGAGCCTGCATGGCATTCGGCGTGCGCAACACCGCATGCCGGTGGCCATGCATCAGTTGGAGATACTGGATGGCATACTCAATATCCACCACCCCGCCGTGGCTGAGTTTCGCGTTCACTGTGCCGCGTTCGACGAGCTGTTTCAGTTGCTGTCGGCGCAAATCGAGTGCTGCCACAAGATCCCACGGCGCGCCGCTGTAGACATACCGGTCCCGATGGGCTTCGACCTGTTTGCCGAGTGCCTCATCGCCGGCCACATGGCGCAGCTTGATCATGGCCTGCCGTTCGAATGGCGCAGCCAGTCCGTTGTCACTGTAATATGCCGTAATTTCGTCCAGCGGATTGGCGAGAGTGCCTTTGCCTCCGTGAGGCCGGAGGCGCACATCGAGATGGAAGATGCCTTCCTGTTTGGCCTCGATCCATTGCAGCAATTCCTGACTGAGCCGTTCGAAGTATTCACTGTTCTCAATGCGGTGCTTTCCGTCCGTGCGCCCGGCACCGCCATAGATGAACAAGACTTCGATGTCGGAGGCATAGCCCAACTCACGACCGCCGAATTTGCCTGCGCCCATAATCGCAAAAGGACAGGGCTTCCTGTTCGCAAGCCGCGGGGCGCCGTATTGTTTACCCAACTTGGCCTGACAATCTTTCAGACTGCGTTGGACGATGACCTCCGCCAAGTCGGTCAGGGCGAGCGAAAAGTCGGCCAGGCTGCTATCTGGCTCGACGATGTGTTTCATATCGATGCGGAACAATTCCTGATCCTTGAAGCGGTTCAACGCCTCCTTACGCCCGGCTTCATCTTTGTGCCGTTCCACGACACGGTCGAGCGCCTTCCGGATCGCCGTCTGCGGTTTGATGAGCGGCGCATCACGATAATCCTGAAGGAGGGGCAACAGATGATCGTGCTGCCGCCGGAGAAAATCCTCCCAGAGAAAATCGCTGGCGCCCAACAGCCGGGCGAGGAGGGGAAAGGTTTTCTTGTCGCTGAGAAAAGCGAGGGCTTTCTCTCTCGCTTTTCCTTTGGTTTCCTGAACGGTGAGGTCGAGAAACTGGTCGAACGCTTCCAAGGCCTTTGTGGGGTCCGGCGCCCAGGTCAGAGCATGCGTGAATTGCTTGATCAAAACGGCGGTCAGGCGCAACTGCTGCTGGTCCACGTGGTCGGTTAGCTTCTGCCCGTGGCGGTTCCTGACGGCAAAGCGGTCATGCAGCTTTCCGCCTTCCAGCGTGATCTGTGCCCTGGCGATATACACATTGCGCATGGCCAGTGCGTTAGCGAAGGCATAAAGAAACGCCGGCGTGTCGTCCGACCGGATGTCCATAATGGTGTCGCTCGGCGATTGGCTGTTATCGAATGTAATTTGAACCGGATGGAGCAGGCCGCTAAAGGAGCCGCGCCGTTTGCCGAGCTGTTCAACCAGCTGCCGATTGACCGCGTGCCGGGCTTGCTCGAACTTGTCGTCATCCAGCAAGCCGATCAAGGTGCGGAGTTCGCGTGTAAAACGGGCTTGGTCCGCTGGGGTAAACGACGCGCCGCCGACCGGTTGAACTCGAAAAACGTCCACGATCTTTTTTCGGCTCAAACCGGGGCGCAGCTTGGGCCGTTGGCTCCGCCCTTCTCCGTATGCAGGCCTCGTTGCTGGGTTGGAAACCGGCGTCTCGGTGAACGTATAAATCTGCCCTTCCTCGATGTTCAACCCGAATGCCGACAGCAGTCCGCAGATGGTCGCGAATTCGGCAAAATAGTCATAGGCGACGACCGTCAGATCGAAGTGCCCGTCGCCAAGTTCGGCGACTGTGCATTCGCAAAGATGCTCCGGCGTCAATCTTGCCGCCAACCGCACATGCTGCGCGATCGTCTGCAGCGGGACCCGCCGAAGATATTCATGGTCCATCCGGGTGACGAAATCACGAAGCACATCTGATGGCACGTCTGTAGAGAGCGAGGTGAGAGACGATAGAATAGCTTCGCGGTCGGAGGAGGCCATTGGGGCGTCAGTATATCGCAGGACCGTTCATTGTGCGTAATCTGGGCTGACAGTATAATGCCGCGCCGACAGGATGGTGAAAAAGGACGACCGGTTTCGTTCTCGCGTCCCAGCGCTCGATATACGCACCGGAAAGAGCTGCTCCGGCAGCTCGGGGTGGGCGGGTGAGCCGGGAAAGAGCTGCTCCGGCAGCTCGGGGTGGGTGGGTGAGTGAGATAAATACCCTTTTGATAATCCTGCGGGACGTTGACATTCATCAACCAACGTAGTGCTGAGGCGGTTTTGGGGACTAAAAAAGGAGAGCGTCCGGCACTAAGCCGGAGAACACCTTCGAAGTCGGCACATGTGTCGATGGAGTCGGAGATTGGAAAGCCTGATCCCACACCGTTGTTGCTGGCATCTGAACGCGCCCCCCAGGACATACGCGTCATCCTGTCGGCCTACGGGCTGACGGATATCGAACAGGCCGACCGCAATCTGCAGGCGATGGCCGGCCAGCCGCATGAGCGGCACCAGCTCGTTGGCATTCTGCCGATCCTGATGGAGTCGGTTGCGCGCACCGCCGACCCGGACCAGGCGTTGAATCATTGGGAGCGGCTCCTCGAGAGCGTGACCCGGTCGACCTTTCTCGATTATCTGCGCAGCTCGCCGCGCATGCTCGAGCTGCTCTCTACCATTTTCGGCAATAGCGATTCACTCGCCTTCACGATTATTCGCGATCCCACGCTGGTGTACTGGCTGGCGGAAGAAGAGGTCCTCTCGAGGCCGTCGACGCGGTCGGGCTTGGAGCGCGCGCTTCGGAAGCAATTGTCCCGCCTCACCGTGAAAGAACTGAAGCTGGCCGTGCTGCGCCGCTTTCGACGACGCGAGATGCTTCGAATCGGCGTGCGGGATCTGTTGCGGCTGGCGAAGGTACCGGAGACGACGGCTTCACTGTCGGATCTGGCCGCGCTGCTGATCGAGGCCGCCTATGAAATTGTTGATGCCGATTTAGGCCGGCAGTACGGCAAGCCCATGCACAAGAACCGGCAGGGCAGATGGGTCGAGACAGGATTTGCTGTCATGGGGATGGGCAAGCTCGGCGGGCACGAGCTGAACTACAGCTCTGACGTGGATTTGATCTATGTGTACGCCTCGCATGAAGGGGAGACCAGGGCAGTGCCGGCAAGATCCGTCAAAGCGGTGGCTGCAGGCATCTCCAACGAAGAGTATTTCGAAATTCTCTCGCGCGAGCTCACTAAGGCGTTGTCCGAGCAAACCCGGGAGGGCTACGTCTTTCGCGTGGACTTGCGCTTGCGCGCGGAAGGGTCGGTCGGACAACTGGCCCGATCGGTGGACGACTATCGGAAATATTATTTCACCAGGGGACGGATCTGGGAGCGACTCGCACTATTGAAAGCCTGGCCGGTAGCCGGATCTCGGGAAGTGGGGAAGGCCTTCTTAAGAACTGTCAGGCCGTTTATTTTGGGACAGGGCACCCGCAAATCCGGGCTGGCAGGCGCAATGGCCGTCGTCCGGGATGTGCGGACGGTCAAGGAAATGATCGATGCGAAGATGGCGGATCGGGGGCACGAGCATCGCAACGTCAAGCTCGGCACCGGTGGCATTCGGGAAATCGAGTTCCTCGCGCAAACGATCCAGGTGCTGGCTGGCCAGCAGGATCCGGCGTTGTTGCACCGCAGCACCCTCGACTCGTTGAAGGCGTTTGCTCGAAAAAAGCTCCTGTCGACGAAGGAGCGCGACGCGCTGTCTGCCGCCTATCTGTTTCTTCGAGACATCGAACACAAACTGCAGATGGTCCATGATCTACAGACCCACTCCCTCCCGGATGATGCCCTGGAGCTTGAACGTTGCGCCATCCGTTCGGGATATCAGGGGACCAATCGTCCGGTCATCGCCAGCAGGTTTCAAGCCGACTATCGTTCGCACACGAATGTCGTCCATGATCTGTTCCGGTCGTTTTTCTACGAGACCGAGGTGTCGCCACTGCTCAAGGCGACGCTGAAGGCGATGGCGGTACGCCGACCGGCTCAGGGGGCATAGCGCAAATCACGGTCTGTGGCCAGCGACAGATGCGTCTCTCCCCATTGATGCGGACTATCGAGGCTCCACGGCTCATCGACGGCGACAGGCTTGAAACGTAGCCCATAGATCCCGCCATAGACGAGATGGGCCAGCCCTGAGCCTGAATCTTCGACCAGCTGCGCGTAGGCGGCGGAAGCGGGCGCCTCCGCGTTGTTGCTCCAGCCGGTGACCCAATACCACTCGCCCGAGGGATTCCGATCGAAGAGCCGCACCTGATGGACTTGCCGCGGTTGGCCGGCACCTTTGAACCGCGCGAACAGGCTGGCTTCGCAGTTCTCGTTGGCTTCGACTTCGACGATCATGCTCGCGGTTCCTACGGTCACGTTCATTCTAGCGCAGCAATCTCAACAAAGAAAAAGGGCCCGGCGGGAACCGCCGGACCCTTTATTCAACCAGCAGCTATCAGACGATAGCTGTGTTGGCTCTTAGTACATCCCTTCCATGCCGTGGTTGTGGCCATGCCCGCCGCCGCCCATGGGTTCCTTCTTCTCTTCAGGGATGTCGGTGACCATGACTTCGGTCGTCAGCATCAACGCCGCCACTGACGCCGCGTTCTGCAACGCAGTCCGCGACACTTTGGTCGGATCGATGATACCGGCCTTGATCATGTCGACATACTCTTCGGTCGCCGCATTGTAGCCGGCGTTCACGTTCTTGTCCTCGCGGACCTTGCCGACCACGACCGAGGCTTCACCGCCGGCATTGTTCACGATCTGGCGGATCGGCTCTTCGAGCGCGCGCCGGATGATGTCCAAGCCGACCTTCTGCTCCGCCGGAACATCCTTGATGGTATCCAGCGCCTTGATGCAGCGCAGATAAGCTGTTCCGCCGCCCGGAACGATGCCCTCTTCCACCGCCGCCTTGGTCGCGTGGAGGGCGTCCTCGACTCGGGCTTTCTTTTCCTTCATTTCCGTCTCCGTCGCGGCGCCGACATTGATCACCGCCACACCGCCGACGATCTTGGCCAGCCGCTCTTGCAGCTTCTCGCGATCGTAGTCGGAGGTCGTTTCCTCGATCTGGGCCTTGATCTGCTTCACCCGGGCTTCGGAGACCGGCGCAAGGCCATGCTGCAAGACATTGCCGTTCTCACCGGCGGTGAGATGATCTCCGAGGATCTCGGCATCAAGCTAGAGAATGTAACGGTCGAGATGCTTGGGCACGCTAAGCGGGTCTCAATCACTAAAGATGACACCACGATCGTCGATGGCGCCGGCGGCAAGAAGGATATCGAGGCCCGCATTGCCCAGATCAAGCAACAGATCGAGGATACCACATCCGACTACGATCGCGAGAAGCTGCAGGAGCGGCTTGCCAAGCTCGCCGGTGGCGTTGCTGTGATTAAGGTCGGCGGATCGACAGAAA
>DASTQY010000206.1:0-2932 GCA_035761525.1 Nitrospira sp.
CCTCGGCGGAGAGTCGCTCGCCGATCTGGCTGGTCAAAATGGCACTTTGCACAGAAGGGACGGTTTCACCCCGGAATTCGACGAGCACCGCTTGTCCGGAAAGCTTGTTCACCAGTTCATGTTCGTACCGTAAAATAGCACGGCCTTCCTGCTCCAAGTCCTTCTGCTTGAAAGTGCTCCAGAGATGAAAGTCAAACGGATGCGATGCCACGGCTGCGTTGATCTCGCGGCTCATCGGCAGGGCCCACGTCCACAAATCCTTGTCCTGGATATAGTCCAGAAGCCAGGGACCAGGATGGTCTTGCGCCCACTCCCAAGCCAGGACAGCCCCGGACTTTTTCATGTCGAAATAGGCATACGGGAGACCCGCCAACGCTTTTTCGGCGGTAATATGATGATCGAGGATGAGCAACCGATCTGTGTCTCCTGCCATCATTTCCAGCGTCTCCCGGCCGTAACTGAAATCCACGATGACGACCCGCTGTCCCTGTAGTCCGTCCGGTGGTGGAGACCCGTGTTTGACTGGAACGAATCGCGCATCTGCAAAGCGCCGCCACAGGGCCCAGGCAGCGCCAAAACCATCCGCACATTCCGCATGGTACAAGACGACGGTTGGCGCAAGCGGAAAATGTTGTCGAGAGGGGGATTGGCCCATGGAGTTCGAGCATATCACGGGATTCTGGGAGACTAAAGGCTCATTTGTGGAGAAGATTAAGGAAGAAAGAGCAGGCGACTGGCAGGAAGCCTTTCCCCTGCCTTGGTCGCGGCAGACAGTCGCGCGGTCTTTGGGATTTTGAGGTCGGTTACAGGCGGTTTACGTGGTCGATCAACTGTCGCAGGCGTGCGGCGCTGCGGCGGTTGGAGGCGAAGACCAGACGCGGTAAATCCTTCAGATCCGGCTCATCGAGTTCCTCTGGCAGCGCGCCGCGCAGCTCAAATGTGCCTTCAAGCAACAGATCGGCAAACTGCTCATGAATGGCGGCCACCTGCTCCGCGGATAGCGGAGCCGCAAGACGCATGGCGAGTTGGCGGCCCACATATCGGATCGAGTGGAATCGCGTATAAAACGTCCGAATTTCATCGATGGCTTCTTGAACCGAGGAGGTGATTTTGAAAAGGCCGAGGTCTTCCGGGCTGATCAAGCGACGATCCAGCATCTGCCGCTTGATGAAACCGTACCAGTCGTCCCAGTAATCGCAGCCCTCCGCCTGAAGGCAGATGATCGGCTGGGGCTCACTTTTGCCGGTCTGGGCGAGCGTCAGGATTTCAAACCCTTCGTCATGGGTGCCGAAGCCGCCGGGAAAGAGCGCAATGGCGTTGGCCTCTTTCTGAAAAATTAATTTTCTGGTGAAAAAGTATTTGAAGGTCACCAATTTCGGATCATCAGCAATCGTGTTGTTGGGGCCCTGTTCAAACGGCAGCATGATATTGACGCCAAAGCTGTTCTCACGGCCGGCGCCTTCCTGCGCCGCCCGCATGATGCCGTCGGCTCCGCCGGTGATGACCATGAAGCCTGCTTCGACAACGCTGCGGCAAAAGTCGAAGGCGATCCGATAGTTCGGATCGTCTGCGGTCGTTCTCGCTGATCCGAAAATGCTGACTTTTTTCCGGTGATGATAGTCTCGAAAGACGCGGAACGCGTGACGCAGCTCTTTAATGGCGCGGTTGACAATTTTAAGATCGAGCGGCTCGAGATGGGCGTCGTGAAGCTTGATGATTCCGGCCATGAGTTCTTTGAGCAATCCGGCCGAAAGGTCGTCCTCCGGACATTCAAGCAGCGAACGGATTTGCCTCAAGATCTCGTCGTTCGACAGGATCGTGCGAGAACGGCTCGGTGTGGTTTTCATGAAATGGCGTCCAATCGGTGCATAGTGAGTGAGAGAAAAATCTTATCAGTTGATGGTCATTTGGTCAAAGAAGTTGCGTCGAATGCGATCAGGGCCGATCAAGAGAGGAAGGGATCGCTTGCAGGGTCCACGCTTTGAGGCGAGTCAGGTCGCTGGCCGAGAGGTCAGAGAATTGGATTTCAACGGCGACGGTTCGTTCTGCTGATTCATGTGACGTGGTCGATGGAAGTGTCTCTGACGACAAGACTTTTCCGTGAATGGTCAACGGCGTGTGCTGCCCAGGCAGGGAGAACGCCAGGACGACACGCGTCTTCGGGGGCAAGCTGGAAGCCGATTCGATCCTGGCGCTCACGTGGCTCAGTTGCACGATGGTCGCATTATGCGCCTGTCGTTGAGGCACCGCCTCATCGACGATGGTGACGACGGTGGGAATATTTATTAGACGCCGCGCCGGCGTCAGCATCAGATCTTGAGCGCTGAGCACGCCGACCGGCTGGTTCTGCTTCGTCACGATCAAGAGTGACGCGCCTGTCGCCACCATCATGGTGGACGCCTCTTCCAGCAGTTCATCATATTCGATGAATTGGACCGGACGGGTCATGATGCTGCGCACTTCAATGTCGTGCGGTTCCAGGCCCTGAGCCACGACCTTTTTCACAATGTCATGGGGGGTCATCAATCCAAAGACCGTCTCGGTTTCCTTCACCAGCAGGCAAGGGGCATGCTCACGTTCGAGCAGCAGTGCCGCTTCGCTGACAGAGACGTCTCCCGGCACTTGTACGACTCCCGGAGTCATCATATGGGCTACCACGATTGGTGTCGGATGATGGGCCTGTGGGGACGGTTCATTCGGACCGAGCATCGATAGACCCTCTCCGATCGTGCCTCATTGACGATTCGTGAGGGGCCGGCCCCCTGCGGCGTAAGCCAAGTATAGCAGACAGGGTTTCCTGGCCCCCAGCGGCTCTTCCCTTGTCAAACAAGGGGTTCCATGACTAGACTAGGCCAATTATTGTCTCAGCACAAGTGGCGACCATGGGTTGTGAACGCTCTGTGAATCAGGTGTTTCAGCGTCGTGCCGAGGA
>DASTQY010000207.1:0-2902 GCA_035761525.1 Nitrospira sp.
CCTTGTCCAACACACGCATGATGCCCCAAGCACCTTCCGAGAACTTCGACACCCGACCGTTCAAATGGATGTAGTCGCCGGGCTGCAGCCGCGGGCCCCCTGCCTGTGGCACGACGAGGTCGTACCGTTCGGCAATGCCGATGTGGATGGAATTTTTCCGATTGGCATCACCGGCATACCGCTCGGTGAGATAGGTATGGCCTGACAGCGTCCAGACCATCGTCTCGTTGGCCATGGTCTGGAGCAGACGAAATACGACAGTGTCGCCCAAGTAGGCGCGCACCATTGGCGTGTAGGGATCGCCGTGCACCTCGCTGCTGAACAACTTGGACGTATCCGGGTTGACCGCCAGGCGGCTCGAGATCGGCTCGACCTTGAAGTTCAACCCGCCTCCGGTGGTATGGGTCCCTCCGTTTAGAAAGGCCATCGGCGACATCGGAATCTTTTCCGGCATGGGGAACGACACCGTCTTTCCCGCCTCGAGCGCAACTTCAATCGGCTGTCCGGGTGGGTTGCCTTCCGTGACAATGTTCACGGTATGCGGCACGGTATCGTTGAGCTGTACGACCAACTCGCGGAAACTGCCGTTCACGCCAAACCCGACCGGCTCTGCGGTCCGGATGTCGACGAGTGGCCCGCTCCTGACTTGCTTGCCCGTTTTGGGATCGTGGTACGTCGAGCCGACAGGCTCGATCACGATCGTGCCGAAGCCACCGTGCGGCCATGTCACGCGTCCGAGCGCATGATCGTGCCAGAACACCGTCCCGACATCTGAGTCCACCCAGAACCGTTGACGAACGAATTCCACCGTCACGATGTCTTTCACGGGATGATCATTCTTCAGCGGCCGGTAGAGCGTGATTTCATTGCCCTTGATGGACTTGACTCGGCCGATTTCGTTACCTTTGACATTATCGGCACCGATGAGGAGCTCCACGTTCGGATGGTATTGCAAGGCATTTTTTACGGTGATGACCCGCTCGCCTTTTTTGGCCGCCTTGGTGAACGTGGTATTCATCGGCAACGGCAGACCTTTTTTCACCTTCTTTTCCAGCATGGTGAAGGGGCGTACGGATTGTTCATAAGAGAACCCGGTGATCACGCCATCCGATGACTGATTGTCGAACTGCAGGAAATGCCAGTGCGTGTTGATCTTCGACGATTGGAAATTGATATGGTCGTCATCTTCCCATTCGCTGGTCAGCATCCAGTCGATGCAATCGTAAATATTTGCCCGGACTACCAGCGGATACTTGATGTCGCTTTTCCGCACCTGCTCTTCTTCTTCGTGCAGCACATAGATGAGGCCGTCCTTGTCCCTGATAGCCGGCGTCTGACCTTGCTTGTCGGTCAACGTCATTGGAGTTTGGATGAAATGCACGTTGTACTTCTTCGAGCCGGCATTTTCCGGACACATGCTCCACCGTCCGTTTTCCCCTGGTTTGGCAGGATAGGAACTGGGCAGTCCGTCCTCATCCAAATGGATCATATCCAGCCAGGGAGCCGGATTGTGGTTCTGTGAAAACGGCACTCGGCGTCCGAAATGCGGCTTTAAATGCGGCCAGGCAATCTTGCCGGTGGCGCTTTCGAAGACGATCGGTAGCCGCTTGCCAGGGTTCGCGGACTGATAACGGGGATTGGGAACCGTATTCTCCGGCTCGGTCATGGCGCGATGACCGTCCCACGCCCAATTCAGGACGCTGGCATCGTAGGCGCGCGTCTGATTCATTTCGTTATCCGTGTGGCCCGGCTTTCCTTGAGGAGGCAGCTGCATTTCAACCCAATCCTTGATCGTCACCACTGCCGGATCGGCTTTCCAATCCGACTTCCCCTTGTCGATGATGCGGAACTGCTTCCCGAACCAGTCCACGGTCTTGCCGATCAACTGATCAGAGGTTACCCCGTTTTTAATGCGGCCGGCGCGGTCGGGCAATTCGCGAAGATCCGGCATGACGTCGTTGTGGTATTCACCCTGCTGCAGCGTGTTGTACACCCGCCAATATCCCCACATGCCCGCGATATAGTGATGCGCGACGTGACAGTGAAACAGGAAATCGCCCGCAAGCTGTTGGCACAAACCGGACCCGCACTCGGTCTCGAGATCCATGGTCTCTGACGGACCGATGACCTCCACATCGACACGATCGGACTTCATCCGAATGACAGGATATTTGACAGGACCGTTCTTCGCGGCATGCCATAATGGCATTTCATCGATGGCCCGCGGGCTCCGGGGCCAACGAATGGATCCACCGTGAGGATGGTGCGAATGAAAGACTTCTGACCCGCCGTGCACAAGACGGAATTTGGCGGGATCGCCCAGGTAGCTTCGCGGCACTGTGGTCGCCGGGTCTCCAAACGTATAGGCGCTGTACGCCATCGATTCGTCTTCAAACGCAAAGTACTCATGCTGCGTTTGCATATTGTCGACGCCGAAGGGCTCGCTGCGGTAATTCAGTGCCCGTCCCACCGGCCTGTAGACGTCGGTCAAGGGATCGCGTTGAGGAATGAAATCGCCTTTCTTATTGAGTGGGCGAAATGCCTCATCCCCCACTTCATGGTAAATGATGACAAACTCGCGGAAGTCCGGACCTGCGCCGTTCTTAATGATCGCCTGCCATCCGCTGGTCATCGACTTTGGCTCGCCCGTGCCGATGGGATCCAAATATTCGGAGCCTTTTGGTTCGATCACAAAGGTGCCGAACAGACCCATCACAGTTAGTTCCCGATCGTGACTGTAAGAATGGAACTGCCGCCCGCCCTCTTGTTGCGTCGGCGGAATGTACCATTCCAACTCTACGGTTTTCCCTTGCGGGGCGATGCTGTCGGAATTCGTCGTCGTCGCAGGCTGCCCGGTAGATGCCACCACCATGCTGGAGCCGTGTATGTTGAGGCTGACTTC
>DASTQY010000208.1:0-9642 GCA_035761525.1 Nitrospira sp.
GTGGGTGGGTAAGTCTAGGTCATGCCTTGGTCACCGTCGGCACGATGACGATGCCGTCGCCCTTTACGTCCACCATCGCCGTATCTCCGTCCCGCAACTCGCCTTTCACCAATTGTCTGGCCATCGGAGTTTCGAGGTACTGCTGAATCAGCCGCTTTAGCGGCCGGGCGCCGTACACAGGATCATATCCGCGTGCTGCCAGATGTTGAAGCGCACCGGGCGACATCGTGAGCGTGATGCGTCGTTCGGCCAGTCGTCCCCGCAACCGTTCCAATTGGATTTCCACGATCTTCGTCAACTGGTCCGTCTCCAGCGGATGGAACACGACGATCTCGTCCACGCGATTCAAGAACTCAGGACGAAAATGCCGGCGTAATTCGCCCATGACGACTGTGCGGACGTCGTCGTAGCTGGAACCTTTCTGCTGCGCCTCGAGGATTTGCGGACTTCCGATGTTGGACGTCATGATCAGCACCGTGTTTTTGAAGTCCACGGTCCGTCCTTGAGAATCGGTAAGGCGTCCGTCGTCCAAGACCTGAAGCAGCACGTTGAAGACGTCGTGATGGGCCTTCTCGATTTCATCGAAGAGGATAACGGAGAAGGGGCGCCGCCGCACCGCCTCGGTCAACTGCCCGCCTTCCTCATAACCGACATAGCCGGGCGGAGCTCCGATGAGCCGGGCGACCGTGTGCTTCTCCATGTACTCCGACATATCGATTCGAATCATGTTGGTTTCGTCATCGAACAGCGTCGTAGCGAGCGCTCTGGCCAATTCAGTCTTGCCGACGCCCGTCGGCCCCAGAAAGAGGAAGGAGCCGATTGGCTTGTTGGGATCCTTGATGCCTGATCGCGCGCGCAGGACGGCGTCGGCCACGGCCCGAACCGCCTCGTCCTGACCGACCACCCGTTGATGGAGCAACTCTTCCAACCTAAGAAGTTTTTCCGTCTCGCCCTCCATCAACCGCGAGACCGGGATGCCAGTCCAACGGCTCACGATGGCAGCGATATCGTCTTCATCCACCTCTTCCTTGACCAAGCGGCTCTCTCCCTGTTTTTTCCCCAACTGCTGTTGCTCGATCGACAATTCACGTTCGAGACGTGGCAGTTCACCGTACCGAAGTTCGGCCACTCGGTTGAGATCGTATGCGCGCTCTGCCTTCTCGATCGCCAGCTTGACCTCTTCGATGGCTTCACGTGTTTTTCTGAGCCGTGCCACCGAGGCTTTCTCGGAATCCCATCTGGTCTTCAGGGTTTGCAAGTCGCGTTGCCGTTCACTCAGCTCTTTCTCGAGCACCGTCAACCGCGCCTGACTGACCGGATCTTTTTCCTTGCGTAATGCTTCGCGCTCGATTTCGAGCTGCAGCACCTTGCGCGACACCTCGTCAAGATCGGCGGGGAGGCTGTCGATTTCCGTCCGAAGGCGCGCCGCGGCTTCATCCATAAGATCGATCGCCTTGTCAGGCAGGAACCGATCGGCAATGTAGCGATGCGAGAGCTTCGCCGCCGCCACGAGCGCAGCATCCTTGATCCGCACGCCATGATGCACTTCGTACCGTTCCTTCAGGCCTCGCAGGATGGAAATCGTATTCTCGACGGAGGGTTGATCTACGAACACGGTTTGAAACCGCCGCTCCAGCGCCGCATCCTTTTCGATATGTTTGCGGTACTCGTCGAGCGTCGTTGCGCCGATCAGATGCAATTCGCCGCGGGCTAGCATGGGCTTGAGCAGGTTCGCGGCATCCATGGCACCCTCAGCGGCTCCTGCCCCGACGACCGTATGCAATTCATCGATAAACAGCAGTACCTGGCCCTGAGAGGCTTGAATCTCTTTCAAGACGGCTTTCAACCGCTCTTCAAACTCGCCGCGGAATTTTGCCCCGGCGACCAACGCGCCCATGTCGAGAGCTACCACGCGTTTCTGCTTCAATCCTTCCGGTACGTCTCCCTTCACGATTCGGATGGCGAGCCCTTCGACGATGGCGGTTTTGCCGACGCCGGGCTCCCCAATGAGGACGGGATTGTTTTTTGTTCGACGGGACAGAATCTGGATGACACGGCGAATCTCGTCGTCGCGCCCGATCACGGGATCCAGTTTGCCCTGGCCGGCCAGTTTGGTGAGGTCCCGGCCGTACTTCTCGAGCGATTGATACGTCCCTTCCGGATCCTGACTGGTGACGCGCTGATGGCCACGGACCTGCTGCAAGGCCGCAAGGAGCTTGTCTTTGGACAATCCGAGTTTCTTGAAAATTCCGCCTTCATGCACCATGGCGAGCAGCACATGCTCCACGCTGAGATAGTCGTCTTTCAGCGTTCGTTGTTCGTCCTCTGCTTTAGTAAGCACCTGATTGAGACGTGAGGTAAGGTGAAGCTGCCCCGGGCCGCCGCCCGTACCCTGCACCTGCGGCAATTTGCTCAAGGCTTGCTCCGCCGCCTGGCGGACAGCGGGGACCGAAATCCCGGCTTGCTCGCATAGGGCGGGCACGATACCGCCTTCCTGTTCGAGAAAAGCCAGGAGGAGATGCTCGACATCCATGCCTTGATGACTGCGGCGCATAGCGTGGGCCGATGCAGTCTGCAGGGCTTCCTGTAGTTTAATGGTCATCCGGTTCATATCCATGATGATGGCTCCAGATTCAGTCTACTGACTCGTATACCGACATAATCACAAGGAGTCGAAAGTCAACTTGGGACGGTGACTGCCTTGACCGGCCGGACGGGACCAGACTATTGTCATTCATGGTCAATCACCTTGTGGGGGCTTTGGACCTCTATCGCCAGGCGCTGCGTAAGACGTGGCAATCCCTGCAGCGAGGTTGGATCACAATTCTGGCAGTCATCGGATTCTTGTTTCTCCTCATCTTGGCCCAACAAATCGCAGCTCCTCTGGGAATTGCGGGCGGCTTTCTGCTGGGCGCCGTGAATGCCTTGCTCGTCGGGGTGACCTTGAGTCTGATCGAGCAGTCGATTTCCTATGCTCGGACGTTGACGATCAAAGACGTCGTCGAGAGTTTTGGCCATTATTTTTGGGATGTCATTGGCGTGGGCTTCGTCCTCTGGCTTCCCATCATGGCACTCGACATGGGCACCAGGCAGAATCCGAACGGTCCCCTGATTTCCTATGCCGTGATGCTGTTGATGTTCATTCTGTTGAATCCTGCTCCTGAAGTCATCTATCAGGTGCGTCATGATTCACCGCTGGATGTGTTCAAGCGGGCCTATGACTTTGTCTTAGAAAACTGGATTGAATGGTTCCTTCCGATGGCCCTGTTGCTGCTACCCCTCCTGGCAGCCCCTGACGGACTGAGAACCTTCTTTCTGTTGTCCCAGCGAGTAGGCAGAGGCGCAGGTCTCGACTTCTCCCAACTTCTCATCATGCCCTTTACGATTCTGGGGAGCTGGTTGGCTTCTGTGGGAATTGATCCTGAACTGTCTCAATACCTCATCCTTTTTTTCACTCCCCCTCTCGCTGTGTCGATCCTCCTGTTTCGTGGCCACCTCTTTGCATTACTGTCTCGGTCTTCCCATCGCCAGCGTCAATTTGCATCGCAGGTTCAAGGGAAGGACTAGGACGTAACTCTTGACGGCCTACCCCGGAATCTCAATGTCTTATAGGTAAGAGGACGGGGTTCATCGCTGGTGGACCCATGTTCGCTCTTGAGTGACAAGTGAATTTAGTGTATGGATTTACCTACACACAGAGCCCCCTCGTTTCTCGATACATCAAAGGGAGCTGCGCTCGTGCGTCTGTCAATTTTCTGGCGCATTGTCCTCACATCACTGCTCATCATTGTCGTGATGGCCGGAGTGAACTTCTATGCGCTGTTTCAGCTTCGTCAACTGTCCGCATTGAGCACAACGCTCGCCTCTCAACATTACCCAGCCATCGAGCAGGCCAAGCATCTCCAAGCGGTGGCCTACAACGAGCTCAACAGCGAGAAAAAATACCTGGCTGTCCGTGATCCGACATTTCTTCAGCACTTTGACGAAGAGGTCGAGGAATTCCACCGAGGCGTTGAGAATTTATTACGCCAGGATTCATCGGAGGAAGGCCATCAATTCCTCGAGCAGGTGCGGCGCTATCAACAAGACCGGCTCGCCCTGTTTCATGCCGAACTGGAAAATGCCGCCAACGCGCCGGGTTCCGTGTCTCCCGAGTATGAGAGCCGCCGCAATGAAGTCATGGATCATATGACAGCCACGCTGGATCACTATGTGGATTATCACGAAGGGGTCATCAGCGCCGGGGTCAGCCGATCCCGCGAAAGTTCGGCGCAGGCCGAAGCGATCACCGAGCAGCTGGTCTTGCTCGCACTCGTCTTCGGAGTCGGCTTGGCCGGAATCGCCAGCTATACCATCCTTCGTCCGCTACGCCAGCTGCAAGGCCACATCAAACAAATCGGACAGGGTAATTTCCGGGCGTCCTTGAACATCCGCGCACCGAGCGAACTCCGAGATTTGGTGGACACGGTCAACTGGATGGGGGGAAAGCTCCAAGAGCTGGACGACATGAAGGGCGAATTCCTGGCCCACGTTTCACACGAGCTGCGCACTCCCATGGCTTCCATCCAGGAAGGGACGCACCTGCTCCTCGATGAAATTCCTGGCCCAGTGACGCTGGAGCAACGGACGACGCTCCGCATCATGGCCGACAGTAGCCGACGCCTGATCACGCTGATCTCAACCATCCTGGATCTCTCCAAAATGGACGCAGGCATGATGGAATATCGCATCGTGCCGACCGATCTGAAACGGATCACCGACATGTCCGTCAATAAAATTCGTCTCTTGGCCGACGCGAAACACGTGCAACTCGTCGTCGAAGCACCGGCGCAACGCGTGTGGGTGAAGGCCGACGCGATTCGTATTGAGCAGGTCTTGGATAATTTGCTATCTAATGCCTTGAAATTCAGTCCCGAAGGAGGCATTGTCAAAACGCAGATGAAATCGGACCACAAGGCGGGTGTCCTTGAGGTCGCGGTCTCCGACGTCGGGCCTGGAATTCCCGCAGACGAGCTGCCACATATTTTCGAGCGCTTTTATCAGGGCAGTACGAAATCCCGACATTCTACGCCAGGAAGCGGGTTGGGATTGGCCTTGGCGAAAAAAGTCGTCGAAGCCCACGGAGGCAGGATTTGGATCGAAAGCGAAGTGAGGAAAGGCACGACTGTCCGGTTTATCCTGCGCCTCACCAAAGCGGGTGCGGCCTCATGAAGGCCATGAGGATGGCGAGCGGTGGACTGGCGCTGATCCTCATGACGGGAGGAGGTTGTGGTTCGTGGTCCTCTCCCCCCCAGCTGTCACAACCGTATTTCGTCGTGGACCCATCGGATGCCAAAACTTTCCACATGATTGGGAAGAAACAGGATGCGGTCGCTGCAAAGTGCCAGGAGCACAATTCGTGCGACCATGCGTATTTTACCCGTGCTTTGATAGGCCTGTATGAAAGCCGGGACGTGGCTATACGCTACTTTGAAAAGGTGATTGCCGTGGCGCCGAGAGGCCAATTGGCCGCATCAAGCCGGCTGTGGCTCGAGCAAATACAGCAGCATCCAGCCCCTGTGGAACGGTCCTGGTTTACCTCGGTCATGTCGGCACCAGCCATATCGGTCAGCCAAGTCACGCTGGCACAAACATCTGATCGTCTGGTGCGGGACTTGCTTGATCGGGAGATGATGATTCAGCAGCTTCGCGCCAGCAAGGACGCCGATGCCCAGACACTGGACCAGCTCCAGCGGGAACTGGCCGATCGTGACCGGAAAGTTGATGCCCCGGCGGGCAAGAAGGATCCAGGAAAGGGGGGAACCGAGAGTACGAACGTTCAGGTGCTCCAAAGGCAGCTATCGGAACGGGATAAAAAGATCGACGAGCTCTCAAACCAGCTGGAAGCCCTCAAACGGATCGATCAGGAAATGCGCGATAAAGTTCGCCCGATCCGTCCGCCGTCCACCATGGTGCCACCCCCGTCACCAGAGCCAATCAATCCATAACGTACAAAAGGATCAGCACTGTCATGGAACAAGAGCACATCCTGGTCATCGACGACGAAGAAGGTCTCTTACAGCTAGTCAAGATGCGGTTGAACGCGATGGGCTTTACCGTCACCGCTTGCACTTCCGGCCGAGAAGCCGTCAATGCGGCAAAAACCAATCGATTCGACTTGGCCATCACTGACCTCCGCCTGCGCGGGGAAGACGGATTGGATGTGACAGAAGAATTGTTGCGCATCCATCCCGGGCTGCCCGTCATCATTTTGACCGCTCACGGAAGCATTCCCAATGCAGTCGAAGCGGTGCAGCGGGGAGCCTTCGGCTATTTGACAAAGCCATTTGACGACAAGGAGCTCAAAGCCAAGATCGAGGAGGGTCTGTCGCCACAGCGAATGAGCCGCGAGATACAACGGCTTAAATCTCTCGTCAATGAGCTCTATGGCATGGAGAACGTCGTCGCACGGAGTCCTGCCATGCAGCGCCTGTTGCAGCAGGTTATTCAGGTCGCGGATTCAGACGCCACTATGCTGCTGTTCGGAGAGACGGGAACGGGCAAAGAGGTGTTTGCCCGCGTCACGCACGCCAACAGTCGAAGAAGCAAGGGCCCTTTCGTCGCGTTGAACTGTGCGGCCATTCCAGAGACGCTCTTCGAGTCCGAGCTGTTCGGTCATGTTCGCGGCGCCTTCACCAGCGCGCACGGTCCCAAGAAAGGTTTGTTCCAAAGTGCGAACGGAGGCACACTGTTTCTAGATGAAATCGGAGAGATGCCGCTGTCTATGCAGGTAAAACTCCTGCGCGCTGTGCAGGAGCGAGAAGTGCGGGAAGTCGGTGCCGAACACCCGACCAAAGTCGACGTGCGGATCATCGCGGCGACCAATAAGGACTTGGGCGAAGCCGTAAAAAATGGGAGCTTCCGCAACGATCTGTATTACCGCATCTCGGTCGTGCCGTTGTTCATTCCGCCGCTTCGAGACCGCCGCGACGACATTCCGATCCTTGCCCAGTACTTCTTAACCAGCAGTGCGAAACGGGCCAATAAAGACGTGCGCGGTTTCACGCCGGCCGCGTTACACCGGCTGGTGACCAATTTGTGGCCTGGAAATGTCCGCGAACTCGAGAATGCCATCGAAAAAGCCGTCGTCATGTCGAGACAGGACATGATTACGCCTGATCTGCTGCCGTCCATCGGCACGGCTCCGGACTCGCAACTGAAGCCTCTCACCGAAGCGAAGGAAGAATTTGAGAAGACCTATCTGAAGAATGTTCTGCAATTGACAGGCGGCAATATTTCACGCGCTGCCCAATTCGCCGGGCGCTATCGAGCGGACTTCTACAAAATGCTCAAGAAGTACGGGTTGCATCCTTCGACCAACAAGGGCAAGCCCGGACCCGGAATCGAAGATCTCGAAGAGGAAGATCATCTCACGGAGGCAGAGCGGTAACCCGCCGTCACTCACGCCGTCCGCCCAGGCGTCGTTCCCTGTTGATTCTCATCCTAACACCGTTTCCGGTGACTTGCGATCACACCGTATATCTTACGAAAGACTGCACTTTCATCAGTCAATGCAGCTATCGTGATAGCACAATTTATTGAACCATCGCATGCTTGTTCAGCACGCTTCCAGCAATAAAGGCCGCGATCGCTGCATGACCATATTTCCCAATATGCGTATCGTCTCGCCACCACAAGAGCTTGCCTTCTTGCTTGTATAGTCGCTTTGCCTCTGAGATTAGATAAGGTTTCGTATCGTGGCACACGATTCCCGTCGTTCTGCACGCTTCAAGGACTGCCTCAGCAAAACCCGAAGCGCTTTCGTCGTCAGGTTGCGAATCACGGGCCTCTAACAGCCAACGATAGACCTCGCCCTTTGTGGGAAGAATCAAGCCGGTGACGTCGACGTGACGTTCAGCTGTGAGCTTTTGCATTGCGGTCATCGTCCGTAACAACTTCTTGTAGTTGGGATGTTGCTCGACGTCATGACGGGATGCTTTCCCCCATCTTTCTTGATTTTCTAGGAACAGGACGGGATGACCATCCGGTAGTGAACGAGTAATCACATACTTGGGCCATCCACGTAGCTTCATGCGTATACCTTCGATCCATTGCCTGAGTGGCGAGCGATTTCTATAGCTTTTAAACTTCACCCGCCAAGCAGAGAAGCCTTGTTTCCACGGGAGAGCTGAGATGTCCCAGACCTCACCTCCGTCATCGTCCATATCGTTCCCCGTGTAGAAAGTCCAGATCATCCGAGGATGGGAGGCGACATTCAATCTTCTCCACTCGATGGCGAAATTGATGAACTGATCATACGGTCCACCAGGGAAGGAAAGATTGTAGGTGTGGAAGCCATACCTTGTCTCCAACAAGCGAGCGAAGATTTCCTCGTCGCTTGTTCCGCCCCCAGCAGGAAAAGAGTCGCCCAGTATCAACAGATCCGTCGTATCCGAGCGGGGAATGTTCCGAAAGCCGTATTGATCTGTACGAAACACAATTTGGCGACGCTCTTGGAAAGCCGGATCACCGGCCATGGCGGCCAAATCACCGTAGCCTTCGGCGTCTATGGTGAGATTGGGGTCCCACCGACCGACAATGGGCAGTTCTGGCATTTTATGGGATGTGATATTGGTGGGAGTGTAATGCAATTTATGACCAAAGGTTGGTCGCAGGATAAGATCCAAACACACGAGCGAGAGGCTGACTGCCGTAATGGTGATGAGCCCGTTTTGTAGGTGACGATCCAGTGATGACTCTGACCGCGTCCCAAACAATAAAATGGCGATCGGAATACAGAGCACGACCTCGATCCACCCTGAAATGAGAACCCCCTCAGCATAAAGAGCCCCCGTCGCGGCAGCAGTAATCACTGCCAAGGTCCAACGTAGTCGGTGGTCATTCACACCATGCTCCTTCACGCTCGATGTTGCTGGAGGTTGTGATTTGGTCGGGGACATGCAGGTTACAGGACAACGCCAGCTTTGCGCAACAGCAACTAGCACACGTTGCGCGAATTGACCCTCAAGGTCGGTTTCTAGCAGAAAGATGACAGGAGAAGCGGCCCGCAGCGCGACGTGCCATGAAGATCTCAGAATGAAAGCGTGGCCCCGCTGGGCTAGGACCGTCCTGCCTAGCCAATCGTAGGTATGTGCTCGTTGCAGCTGGCACGAAGGCAAGAGGTAAGACTGGCGCGCAGGTGGTCCAGTTTTGATTGCTTGACCTTTTCTGCGCCATTGGTAAGACTAAGAAGACCTAAAACTAGACATTCGAATCTGGCTGGGAGGCACTGGAATGGAATCGACAAATGCGGGCTATGCTCTGCAATTTGACAAGCACACATGTTCGGTAATTGAGAATATGAAACCTGGTGACGAACGGACGGTTCTGGTTGTTCCAGAAATCAATTCAAAGGGCGAACCTAAAGCAGCTAGGGCAAGAAGGAGTCAGGACGGGGAAGAGTTCGTCGTCATCATGCCGGATGGTGTTGAGGCCAAGTGGACTTACGATGACCTCAAGAGCACGATCATCCCACACTATAAACCATTGGCCTAAAGATACCCTCCGGTCAGTGTGTTTGATAAGCAGCGCACACTCATGAATTTGAGTAGCGATTTACCTTCGTAAACATTCAACCGCATGGGTTCTCTAGCCGCCTACCGT
>DASTQY010000209.1:0-2626 GCA_035761525.1 Nitrospira sp.
CTTTTCGGCTACCTGTATGGCTATACGCTGTTTGACTGGGCTCTCTTCGCCATCCTCTACGTGTGTACGGGCCTGGGCATTACGGTCGGCTATCATCGGTTGATTTCACATCGCAGCTTCGAGTGCCATCCCTGGGTGAAAGCGCTGCTGTTAATCGCCGGCGGATGGGCACTGCAAAATTCGGCCCTCCGCTGGAGTGCCGATCATCTTCGCCATCACGCGAGGACGGACCAGGAAGAAGACCCATATAATGCCCAGAAAGGCTTTTGGCATAGCCACTGCATTTGGCTCTTTATCAACACCTCGCATCGGACGGAAAACTACGAACGGCAATTGCGCAAGGATCCCATCGTCATGTGGCAGCACCGGCATTATCATGCGGTCGTGATCTCCGGGTTAGCGTTTCCCTTGCTGCTCGGCTCCCTCCACGGCGGACTGATCGGCGGGATCGGATGTTTTTTTCTCGCTGGAATGTTCCGGATGTTCATGGTGCTCAATTCGACCTTTGCCATCAATTCCCTCTGTCATATGTTCGGGACGCAACCGCACGGGACCGGGGACAGCAGCCGCGACAACTGGCTGGTCTCTTTTGTCAGCTTCGGTGAGGGGTACCACAATTACCACCACACCTACGCGCGCGATTACCGAAATGGCCCTCGCTGGTACAACTTTGATCCGTCCAAGTGGACGATTTACTCCCTCTCCATGCTCGGACTGGCGACCAATCTTCGCCGCCTTGATTCAACCGTCATGTCCGAATAAGGGCCTCGAGCGGTCCTGCCAGGGCCAATGGGCCCATTTCCTTCCGGCTTCTGTATCCCTTATGATGCAGTAGTATGGAGTGATCGGTAGACCCTCGGATTCTCAACACGCGAACAAGCAAGAGAGCCATCTCCAGTCCGACTCATGACGACAGGAGCACACCCGCAATTGTACGGCACAGCGTGTGACATCGCGCGACAAGGAGTCCTGTATGGCTGACGAAGGGCAAGCTGCCCAGCCCAAAGAAAACCTGATCCCGGGCGTCCAACATGTCCTCGCCATCAGCAGCGGGAAGGGCGGCGTCGGTAAATCGACAGTTGCCGCGAACCTCGCCTGTGCGCTGGCTCTGACGGGCGCAAAGGTCGGCCTGATGGACGCCGATCTCTATGGACCGAACATTCCCATGATGATGGGCAGTACGACCGGGCCTGAGCAACGAGACGGGAAGATTGTTCCGGTAGAGAACCATCGCGTCAAACTCATCTCGATGGCGTATCTCGTCCCTGAAGAAGCGCCGCTTGTGTGGCGTGGCCCGATGGTGCATCAATATCTCCAAGCGTTTTTCCGCGACGTGCTCTGGGGAGACCTCGACTATCTCCTGATCGATCTGCCGCCGGGAACCGGCGATGTCCAACTGTCCTTGTCCCAGATGGTACCGTTGGCCGGGGCGATTACAGTCACCACGCCTCAGGAAGTCGCTCTCTACGATGTCCGCAAGGGCATGGCCATGTTCCAAAAGGTCAATGTGCCGCTGTTGGGCATTATCGAAAACATGAGCTTTTTTGTGTGCGGCCACTGCGGCGAGCGGACGGACATTTTCTCTCACGGAGGAGGAGAGCGCGCCGCATCCAAACTAGGAGTCCCATTTCTAGGGAGCATTCCAATTGACCCTATCATTCGGGAAGGCGGGGACACGGGGCATCCAATCGTCGTCGCTGACCCCGGCTCTCCCCAGGCTGCCGCCTTCCGGGAGATCGCCAGAAAGATCATGGAGTCATTGGCGGGTGAGGCAAAGGGCGGCGCCTCGATCGACAGCTTGCTCAAAAAGATCAAGCAACCATTTACGAATCAGTGACGACTGGTCACGAGGAGGGAGGCAGGGCCCCATGGGAGAGTTCGTTCGCGTTGCTGCAATCGACGATGTGAAGCCGGGACAGGGCTTGGTGGCGGAGGTCAACGGAAAAGCACTGGCCGTCTTCAATATCGACGGGCACATTCATGTCATAGACAATACCTGCGCCCACCGTGGAGGTCCCCTTGGTGAAGGAGAGCTTGAAGCGTCTGTCGTGACCTGCCCATGGCATGGATGGCAATTCGATGTGACCACGGGCGCCTGCGTGAACAACCCGTCCGCCCGAGTCCAGACTTACCCGGTCAAGGTCGAGGGCTCTGATGTAAAAGTCCAATTTTAGCAGTTCCTCGTGAACACAGGACCTCGATGCCTGCCACCGCAAAAGACCAGATTGAAATCGCCGCCGCTCTCGTGCGTCTCTATGTCTTTCTCTCACAATACCTCGATCGCTGCGTAGACGACGTGGTGCGAACAAGCTATCCGGACGCCGAACTTGAGGCTCATTTGACGGAAACTCGCCGCACATTGATGAGCATCCTTTCCGTCAATCCAGTCGTTAAGAGGAAATTGACCGAAGAATGTGATCGAATCCTTGCCCTGGGCACCTCGTGCGTGAAAGCCGGCACTGGCAATGCCCAATTGCACGAAAGACTGGTCGCCGAGCGCAATGTGCTCAAGCAGAAGACCCTCGCGCTGAGCGATCTGGTTGCCGTCTTCCGGGCGCTGGATTAGCGGGAATCGTATGCACAGCAGGCTGTTGAGAAGGGCTGCAGGGGACCGCCGCAGGAGAAA
>DASTQY010000210.1:0-3607 GCA_035761525.1 Nitrospira sp.
CCAGGGTTCAGCGTAGTAGTAAACATTACTGAAGGCTGGCTTGGAAATAGAAAGGCTCATTTGGCGTATCCCAGAGTGATAGGCTTTCGTCAGCCGGCTCATCCGCCTAGGCACTGTCCTAGGTGGCGTGCTTTACAAACTCCGATAACACTAGTGGTTCCACCCGCAGGCCGGCGTTTACGAGATTCACCATAATAAACGGGGGCGTTCAATGTCTCAGGTGTCGCGTCGTTTTAATCGCAAATCCACGCGAACAGACGTTATCCGGGTGCTTCTCGTCGACGATGTTGAGAGTGTCCGTGAGACGCTCCGGAGCATCCTCGCCACCTATCCAAACTTTGAAGTTGTCGGGGAAGCCTGCAATGGAGAGGAAGCGTTGGAATCCGTGCAGCTGCTGAAGCCATCGGTGGTCGTAATGGACATCAACATGCCTCGACTAGACGGCATTAAGGCGACCACCCTGATTAAGAGAGTCTATCCACACATTGTCGTAGTGGGACTGTCGGTCTACGCCAATGACGACACGCGAAAAGCCATGACGGCGGCCGGCGCCACCAGCGTAATATCGAAGGAGGCGGCCGTCGAACAACTGCGTGATGAAATCATCGAATCGGTCAACCGGCGTTCCGCAGCGATTCATTAATCGAGTTGGTCAGGGAGACCTACGGTCTGGTTGGTACCGCTGAAACTCAGCGAGGTGTTCAGTTTTCTAGTTCGCTCCTGGGGATGTTCCGAGCCTGGTCACTGATTCATCGCTTTCTCAATTGCCTGGTTCATTCCCATCACATCTTCAGCCTGCGCGCAATATTCGTACTTAAGGCATGCTGATGCTGGCGCCGATCTGACGGGCTCGCCGACATTAATCGGCGCTTGAACCCCTCGCCAAAATACGCTCGCCGACATTCACCCATTACCTTTCGCATATATGAACTTCTTGCCTCGGGCACTCCCGCAAATCGATCCTCTGTCCTCCCCATGAGAGACCCGGAGTCGGCGGTGGTCCCGTTTCCATTGAGTTTGGCTCCTAAGCTCGGTAGACTTACCTACCGTCGTTTTGCAATGGACGGAGACATTCATGGAGGGAGCATGGGAAATCCGGGCTTGATCCCACGGGCGCTCGCTCTTTTTGTTGCGGGCGCGCTGACAGTTGCTGCCGAGCCGTCTCCCTTTGCCAAAGAGGCGCAGCCGCCCCTCGTCGAAACGGTCAAAGGAAAAGACGGCGCGCCGATGATCCTGATCCCTGCAGGTCCGTTTGCGATGGGTAGCAACGAGGGCTTACCGAACGAGCGCCCAGAACATATCGTCGAACTCGATGCGTATTACATCGATCAGTATGAAGTGACCTTGGCGCTATACCGGAAGTTTCTCGACGCGGGAAAGCATGACTCGCCCCCGACTTGGGACGACGAAGCCGCGACGACTGTGGGGGACCGGCCGGCCATCGGCATGAAATGGGCAGACGCAGACGCGTACTGTAAATGGGCCGGCAAGCGCTTGCCGACAGAAGCCGAGTGGGAAAAAGCCGCACGAGGCACGGACGCCAGGCGTTATCCCTGGGGATCGATGCAGCCTTTCGTTGACATCGCCAATTACAACCGCGGCCTCTGGGTGAGCGAAGCGGTCACATTAGCGGCGGTGACCAGCGGTCTCGAAGGGATGAGTGTGCGTCATGGCCTGAAAGAGGGAGGCAAGAGCCCATACGGATTGAATCACATGGCCGGCAATGCCGCCGAGTGGGTCGCGGATTGGTATGATCGGGATTACTATCAAAACAGCCCAAAGAAGAGTCCGACCGGCCCGGCACAAGGTGAAAAACGAGTACTCCGTGGCGGCTCTTGGGCGGACTTACCGCTGGCCCTGCGTGTGACGGCGAGAATTTCGGCTGAGCCCGAGTTCGAGGACCGAACGATCGGTTTTCGATGTGCCCTGCCGGCCACCGGCCAGTGACCCGGTCCGTTACACGGTCGCTGGCACTCACGCGAGAGCTCTGCTTCTTCGGGTCTCACCTGTTTGATTGAGCACCATCACATGTCTGATCGAAAGGTTAATGTCCTGGTGATGGGTATTCTACTCATCGGTCTGGTATGGGCCTACTTTTCTGCGCGCAATCCAGCCGTGCAGACGGCTCGGCCGGTATCTCTGCTGGCACCAGAGATGGTTCCACTTGTGAGCGGCGAGGAGCCGATCGCCACGATTTTTACTCGTGCGGGTTGCCCAGTATGCCATCAGATTCCAGGTATTCCGGGAGCGGAGGGACGGGTCGGGCCGCCGCTACTACTCGGAACTTTCGGACCGCAACGGTTACGGGATCCCACGTACGGAGGAAGGGCGAAGACCGTGCACGAATATGTGGTCGAGTCGGTGCTTGAGCCGGGCGTGTTTGTGGTGCCGGGTTATCCACCTCAGACGATGCCGACCTGGTATGGCGCCAAGCTAAGCGCGTTGGCTCTCGAAAAGATAGCGACCTATCTTGAACAACAAATGACGGCGAAAGACACCCAGCAGCAGTAGGGAAGAGACCGCTCCGGCGGGATCTGGTTACAGTTTGCGAATCGGCCTGACGTTGCCCGCCCCTCCGCCCTGGATTTTGAACGGACTTTCGCCCGTCGCGTGAGGGCCCTTGTCCAGAAGGGCATTAATGGCGTCATCTCCTTTGAGGCCTTCGAGCTTGATCTTCAGGCGCAGGTTGTTGGCGCTGTCGGCGTTGATGAGGGCCTGTTCCAAGGTGATCTTGTTTTCCTTGTAGAGTTGCAACAAGACATAGTCGAATGTTTGGCAGCCCTCCTCGATGCCTTGTTCCATCGCTTCCTTGAGCGTGTCCACCTCGGCCTTCTTGATCAAATCCTTGATGCGCGGCGTATCCATCATGATTTCCAGCGCAGGGATGCGCTTGCCGTCTGTGGACGGGACCAGCCGCTGGGACACGATTGCGCGGAGATTGAGGGAGAGTTGGAGATAGATCTGCGCATGACGCTCAACAGGAAAAAAGTTCATGATACGCTCGATTGCCTGGTTGGCGTTGTTGGAGTGCAAGGTGCCGATACAGAGATGGCCGGTTTCGGCAAACGTGATGGCTGCCTCCATGGTTTCCGTATCCCGGATTTCACCGATGAGGATCACGTCGGGCGCCTGGCGGAGCGTGTTCTTGAGCGCGTTTTGGAATGACAGCGTATCGAAGCCGACTTCCCTCTGAGTGATCAGTGATTTTTTGTGATTGTGGACGAACTCGATCGGGTCTTCGACTGTGACAATGTGGCCGGGGTGGACGGAGTTCCGATGGTCGATCATGGCGGCGAGAGTCGTCGATTTTCCCGACCCCGTGGCGCCGACGACGAGCACGAGACCGCGCTTCGTCATGGCAATGTCTTTCATGATCTGTGGCAGGCGGAGCTGCTCCACCGTCTGAATTTCCGCTTTGATATGCCGGAACACCAGCCCGACGTTGCCCCGTTGCCGGAATATATTCACCCGGAACCGGCCCAACTCCTTATAGTAGAGAGCCAGATTCATCTCCATCTTCTCTTCGAACTCGCTGCGTTGCTGGCCACGCATCAGTGCCAATGCCAACGCTTCCAATTGTTCATTGGTGAACGGCGGTGTGTTGGCC
>DASTQY010000211.1:0-4521 GCA_035761525.1 Nitrospira sp.
CTTTTGGGCATGGGACTTGCCGCCGCCGGGTTTGCCGGAGCGGGCGTTGGCATAGGCTATATCTTTGGAAAGATGATCGAGGCAGTGGCACGACAGCCGGAAGCGGAAGGCCGGGTCGGCAAGTATATGTGGATCGGATTCGCGCTGGTGGAAGCCATCGCGCTATACGGGTTGGTCATAGCCTTCATCATCATGGGCCTCCGCAAATAACATGATGCCGAAGAAACAGCCTCAGACGGCGTTCGCTGCCGGGTGCAATCCTCGCTGCCGGGTCTGAGTGGTTCACCCGTCCGCAGCTGGTTGGAAAGCTGTTTTCAGTATTCCTGAATCTTTAGGAAAGTGAGCGTGAGATATGCCGCAGTTTGAATCGCATTTTTTTTCCTCCCTGATCTTTTGGGAAGTGGTGTCGTTCGCGATTCTCTTGTTCGTCCTCTACAAGTTTGCCTTTCCCGGTATTTTAAGCGTTCTTGAAGAGCGAGAGAAGAAAATCAAGAACAGCCTGGACGAAGCGGAAGCTCATCGCTTGGAAGCAGAGCGCAGGCTGAAAGAATACGAAGCGAGGCTCGCTGGGGCGTCGAAGGAAGCTGAAGGCATTCTGGCGGCGGCGAAGGAGCGGACACAGCGGCTCATGGAAGAAAATGAGCAGCGGTTGACGGCCGAGGCGGAGCGGATCAAAGGCGAGGCCACCCGCGAAATCGACCATGAACGCCGAAAGGCGATTCAAGAAATCCGCACGCAGACGACCGACCTTGCCCTCATGGTCGCCGAAAAAGTGGTCGAGCGCAGTCTTACCGACGCGGATCATCGACGCTTGGCCGACGAAGCGCTCGACGCCCTTTCAAGGTCGTCGCACTAATCAGGCAGACCCACAGTCCCCGGCGCTTGTTCCCCCCGAGTGCAGAGGGGTGCTGTAACAATGTTCTTGGCTAGGCCAAGCTGATCCCGCCGGGTCGATATCCTTCCAAATCCACACAAACGAAGCGAAAGCCGATCTCTCGCAGGCGGGTACTGAGTGTTGAGCGTCGCCCGGGTTGATTGAGTCGTTCGAACTCCTCGGGGGTTATTTCGATTCGGGCAATGTCGCCATGATCCCTGACCCGAAAGTGGCTGAATCCTTCCTCCTGCAAGACGGCTTCGGCGGCCTCGACTCGTCGGAGTTTCTCCATGGTGATGGGGACGCCTCGTGGGATGCGCGACGACAGACAGGCGGCGGCCGGCTTGTCCCAGCTTGACAGACCAAGTTGATGCGCCGCTGCACGGACGTCCGCTTTTGTCAGGGCGGCTTCAACGAGCGGGCTCCGCACTTTCCATTCACGGGCGGCCTTAATGCCCGGCCGATCATCCCCCAAATCGTCGAGGTTGGTCCCGTCGAGCACCCACTGCATGGAGCGGGCGACTCGGAGTCGTTCCATCAGTTGATACAAATCGGTCTTGCAATGAAAGCAGCGTGCACCATCGTTTTGCACGAAGGCCGGTATCGCCAGCTGATCCGTCTGGACGACGGCATGCTCGGCGCCGATTTCTTGGGCGGTACGCGTGGCGGTGTCCAACTCAGCGGCTGGGTAGGTCGGCGAGACGGCCGTGACTCCTACTGCGCGTGCTCCAAGTTCGTCATGCGCGATTTTCAGGACAAGGGTGCTGTCGATGCCGCCGGAATAGGCGATGAGGACGGACTGCATGTCGGCGACAAGGTGGCGGAGGCGTTCGACTTTATCGGGTAAGGTTTCCATGGCCATGGAGCGTGTCCTTCACTGCTTCAGCTTTGCCTTTGCCACGTTGCCGACGACCACGAGCGCATATCGTTGCGGGTAGAGGTACTGCTTCGCCACCCGCTGGACGTCTTCCTTTGTCACCCGCTCGATCCATTTAGGATATTGCGAGAAATACTCAAACCCCAGGCCGTAAAATTCTACCTGAGCCAACACTTGGGCGAGTTTTGCGGTGGAGTCAAGCCGCAGTGGGAAGCTGCCGATCAAAAAGGATTTCGCCTCGGAGAGTTCCTGATCGGTTACCGGTGCTTCGCGGATACTCTTCAATTCAGCAAGCACTCCCTGGATCGCCTGATTCGTGGCCTCAGTGCGCGTTTGAAAATTGACCCAAAAGGAACCGGGCATCAGCCGCGCATCGAAATGACTCATGATGCCGTACACCAACCCTTGTTTGTCCCGTATGGAATCCATCAGCCGGGAGGAGAACCCGCCGGCGCCTAAAATATAGTTCATCACCGTGACGGCGTAAAAATCGGGATTGGTCCGGCTGATCCCGCCATGCCCGAGAATGACGTTCGATTGGGTCAGGTCTTTTTCAATGAGCTGCACCGTCTTTTTCTCGATCGGCGGAGCGTTCTTGGCGCTTCGTGGCTGGGGTGAGGCCTTTTTCCACCCTCCGAAGTGCGTCTGCACGAATGCCGTAACCTGTTCCGCCGTTACGTCGCCCACGATCGTGAGAATTATCTGACTTGGGGCGTATTCACGGGCGTAGAATCCCACAACGTCGGCATGGGTAATCTTGTTGAGCGACTCTTCAGTTCCGTTGAGCGGCCAGCGATAGGGATGGCCATGAAAGACCAGCTGATTGAAGGCTTTCATGGCGACATGGCCTGGATCGTCGTTGTCGCTCGCCATTTCGCCAAGAATCTGTGAGCGAATCCGTTCAAACTCAGGCTTGAGGAATGCCGGGTGTTGCAAAATATCGGCAAGCAGGGTGAACCCCAGCTCCACATCTTTTTTCAGCACTCGGACGGAGGCGGTCGTAAAGTCTTCAGCAGCCTTGACCTCCAATGCTCCGCCGACAAAGTCGATCTGCTCCGCAAGCTGCTTGGAGGTGCGGCTGGTCGTGCCTTCATCAAGCAAGCTGGCCACCAGATTGGCCAAGCCCGCCTTCTCGGGAGGGTCCTGCGCCGATCCGCTTTTTACCAATGCATGAACTTCAACGATAGGCAGGAAATGCTGTTCCAATACCACGACGGTCAAGCCATTCGGTGTGACGAACTTTGTGGGAACGATCTCGGCAGCGCCGGACGGAGAGCTGGGCCACGTCGCGAAGACGAGGGCTAATACCGATGTTCCAAGGCACAACTGCAGCAGACGGCCGAGAGTCGGGCGCACGCGTGTTCTGATCACGGCTTTCCCTGCTGCACTGAGGCGGTCGGCGATTCGGCCGGTTTGGGTGTGACTGGAATCAAGCTGCCAACTGTTCGGCTGTCTTCGAGCAAATACTGTCCGGCGACGCGCTGCACATCCTTGGCTGTGACCGCTCGTATCCGTTCGAGAAACTGATCGACCTTGCGCCAGCCTGCTCCGACGGACTCTGCCTGGCCCAGCAACATGGCATGCCGGAAGTTGGAGTCCTGTTCAAAGGTCCGGGCCGCTTCCACCTGGTTCTTGGCGCGTTGCAGTTCCTGCTCAGTCGGAGCCTCGGACTGGAGCCGTTTGATCTCCTTGTGCAGCGCCTCCTCGACAACCTCTACCTTTTGCCCAGGACTGACGAGCGCGTAGAAATAGAAGAGACCGGGATCCGTCTGCATCAACCCGTACTCTGCCCCGACGGCCAGCGAAAGCTTCTGGTCGTACACCAAGCTCTGATACAGCCGCGAACTCTTTCCGTGCGAGAGAATCGATTCCAGGACGTCCAACGCATAGGAGTCCTCGCTGGTGTAATTGGGGACGCGATACCCCATCATCACAAACGGCACCTGTGCTTCACGCTTGAGGAGAAAGCGGCGCTCCCCTTTCTGCTCGGCCTCCATGGTCGCAACCGGTTTGGGCTCAGGGCCACGGGGTATAGGCTCGAACAGATGTTTGATTGTCGGCAGCAATTGCTCCGCTTTGATGTCGCCGACGACAATCAGCGTGGCATTGTTAGGCGAGTAGTACGTGTCATAGTGCCGCTGCAGATCGTCGAGCGTCATGGCGTCCAAGTCGCCGAACCAGCCGATCACGGGCCAGTGGTAGGGATGGCTGAGATAGGCCTGCGCAAACAGGGCCTCGACCAGCGCGCCCTGCGGATCGTCTTCGGTCCTAAGGCGGCGCTCTTCCTTGACGACTTCGCGCTCGGTTTTGAGCTCATTCTGATCCAGTATGAGGCCTTGCATCCTGTCGGCCTCCATTTCCAAGGCGAGCTGCACGCGATCGGCAGCGAGATTCTCAAAATAAGCCGTAAAATCTTGACTGGTGAATGCGTTGTCCATCCCCCCGTTTTTGCGGATCAGACGCGAGAACGAACCCTTCGGATACTTCGCGGTGCCTTTGAACATCATGTGTTCGAGCATGTGCGAGAGGCCGGCTCGCCCCATCACTTCATTGCGCGATCCGACCTTGTACCAAACCTGAACCGTCGCGACGGGAGCTTTGGGCATCTCGACGAGCAGCACTTTCATGCCGTTCGAGAGCAGGTACTCATGCGGTTCTGCGGCGGCGACTTGAACGGAAAGTGCGAGGGTGCTGACGGTGAGCAACCAAAAGGGGATGTGCCGGAAGTGCAGCCTGATCATGGTCGGTGGTGAGAAACGGAACGATGCAT
>DASTQY010000212.1:0-6397 GCA_035761525.1 Nitrospira sp.
CCGCCACGCGATCCATCAACCACTCACCCCAGAGGCCGGCAGCGACGACGGCGAGCACCGCCGTCATGAGTCGGCCAATGTGTGACCAGGGCAGGCTGAGACCGAATCCATCCTCGAACGTCATACCCGCCGGCCGGAAGAGGTGGTAATAGGCCAGCGCGAGGACCGGTACATTCGTTAATGGGATGGCTAGGGCTCGCAGAGACGCATTCTCAGGAGGCAGATAGAGGAGGCACACCGCCATGATTATCGCACCAATCGCACCGCCGCGCAGCAAGACAGCCGTGCCAACACTGCCCGGCCACGGCGGTGGGAGGCCGGGATCGTGCAATCGGACGACGTTCATTCCTGCGCGGTGCTTCTGCCAGATCAGGAAGAGTAAAAGGGTTCCCGCGAGCATGACCACCAACTCCATCACGGTCAATCTGCGGGAGTAGTGATACAGGCGATCGCCGCGCGAGGCGAACTCTTCGTTTATGACGGCTGCCAACTCCGCATGCCCCGCTCGTTGGGCTAATCTCATCATGAGACGGTCGTAAAACCATCCGACCGGCAGCACATCCGCCATGCGGCTTTGCAGCGCCTCGACGGTTTGACGATCTGGAGATCTCTCCGCGCCATAGGCGACCCGAATGATGTCTCCATAAGCAGGAAGCGGTTCTTCGCGAGTGCGCCACTCATGTGCTGACAAGAGCGCCTGGGAGAGTTGTCCGCTTTCCGCTTGCAGAATGGCCTGCTGCAAGGAAACGGCCGGATCATCGGAGCGAGCAACCAGCTCCTGGTACCATGCGATGGCCTGTGCCCGCTCGGCTTCTCCATCGCCCGACACCCAGCGCATCATTCGTTGCTCCCAGGCAGGAGCCCTTGAGAGCCCCTCCTGAGCATCCATCGTGCGCCCGACCATCAAGCTAAGTGCCTGTTCCGGTGCGTCGATCCGATCGATTTTCGAGGTGGTCGAAGCCATGAGGAGGACTGCCGTAAACGCAGCGACGAGAAAAATCCCAGCCAGCCAGCTGATCGAGGAGGAATACTGGTTGCGGAATTGTCCGATAGTCGGTGGCGCCCCCGTCTCCCGCCACCAGGAACGAGCGACCGGGCCAGCCAAGATTGCAAGTGATTCGTTCATCTCGCCTGGACTATAACATGGCTATTTTTGACCCAGAAACCCCTCAAAAGTAACGCGCTGTCCTCCTCGCAGAACGCGAACTGGCTGAACGAAGCGAGAGTCCGCTATACTGCCGAGCCAAGATGCTCTTCCCATCAAGCAGCCAGATATGACTATTCCGGAATTTACCCCTCCGCGACGCCTTCTTCTCGGCCCGGGCCCGAGCCTCGTGCATCCCCGCGTCTTGCGCGCCCTTTCATCCCCGCTGTTGGGGCACTTGGATCCAGTTTTTCTCAGCGTCATGAACGACATTCAGGCCCTGTTGCGCGAAGTGTTTCAAACCGCCAACCGCTTCACAATCGCTATTTCAGGAACCGGCTCTGCCGGCATGGAAGCGTCGATCGTGAACGTCGTCGAGCCCGGTGATTGCGTTGTCGTTGGCATCAACGGCGTCTTTGGAAGCAGGATGGCCTCCGTGGTTGAACGATGCGGTGGAAAAGTGATTCGAATTGAAGCTGCGTGGGGGACCTGCATCGAGCCGGACGCAATCGAACAGGCGCTGGTCCGTTCGGGACCTGTCAAGGCGGTCGCGATTGTGCATGCGGAAACGTCAACAGGAGCCTGGCAGCCACTCGAGGACATCGGGTCCCTGTGTCGGCGTCACGAGGCGCTGTTCATTGTCGATGCCGTCACGTCTCTTGGCGGCATTCCCGTCGAGGTGGACCGGCTCGGCATCGATGTATGCTACAGCGGGTCGCAAAAATGCTTGAGCTGTCCGCCCGGATTGTCGCCGTTTACCATGAATGACCGGGCTTTGGGCATCATGAAATCGCGACGGAGTCAGTGCCCTAGTTGGTATCTGGACATGGGATTGATCGACGGCTACTGGTCGGAGGGTATGAGGGCCTATCACCACACCCCGCCTGTCTCGATGCTCTATGCGCTGCGTGAAGCGTTGCGACTCGTCGACGAAGAGGGCTTACCAGCCCGCTACAAGCGTCATCAGATGAACAGCGATGCGCTGGTGGCCGGACTTAAGGAACTCGGATTGGTGCCGCTCCCACCTGCGGGTCGAGCGTTGCCCATGTTGAACTGCATGATGCTCCCTGCCCATATCCCTGAAGCGGATATCCGCGCGAAGTTGCTCTCCTATTATGGAATCGACATCGGAGCCGGTCTTGGTCCGTTGAAGGGCAAGGTGTGGCGTATCGGTCTCATGGGGGAATCTTCAACGGAGGCCCATGTCCTCACGCTTTTGAACGCCCTCGAATCGCTCTTCATTGAAGGAGGATGGCTTGGCACGCCCGGTGTCGCGCTGCAAGCCGCCTCGCGAATCTATAGCCGTCTTCCTGACCGGAGGTAACGTTCGTATGGACAACAAACCCTTGCTTTGGGTGCTTGGCGGCGGGGCCTTTGCCTTCACCGCTGTCGTCGCTTACTGGATCTTCGCGATCACGTTGGCGAACCAGCTGAAGTCGGACCAGGTCTCACCGCAAAAGACCGCTGAGTTCGTCCATGCGATCCTGGAAGCCAATCGCAACAACTACACGGACAACGTCGTGGTCAAACTCAGCCGCGACGGCATCGAGGCGCACGAGCATTGGAGAGACGAACGTGGAGTCCCGCTTCCGGCTCAGTTCCTCTTAGAATCTGGACGGCTGGTCGCCGTCAAAGACCTTGGCTTTTCCTTCCGTCTGGCCAGCTTGACGCCGATCTACGCCTGGAACGGTGCGAATAGCGATCTCGAACGCGTCGGATTGGCGGCCGTTCAACAGGATCCTTCGCAGCCTCACTATGGTATCGTGCGACGCGGGGAGCTGCGTTTGTTTCAAGCGGTCTATGCCGATCGCGCCGTCTCCCAAGCTTGCGTCGATTGCCACAACCGACATCCCAACAGCCCCCGCCGGGACTTCAAGCTCAACGACGTCATGGGCGGAATCATCATCACATTTCCGATCGGAAGCTGATCCCGTGACCATAGCGATCCACAACGTTCGGCTGCTCGACGGGAGCGGTCATGCGATCGAACGGGCCACAGTCATCGTGCAGGACACGCGGATTCATGCCGCTGGTCCCAGTCGCACCGTGAACATTCCACGCGGCGCCTCCCGCATCGATGGCCGCGGACTCACCCTGCTTCCAGGTTTAATCGACTGTCATGTTCATTTTTCTCTGGGGGCCGAACCTGACGTGGTCAAGGCGATCGAACAGGAAACACCGTCTGAAACATTGCTTAAGGCCGCTCAGTCGGCGAGGCAAACGCTTGAAGGCGGCGTGACCACGGTTCGCGATGTCGGCTCGCGTGATCACTCGATTTTTACGCTCAAACGGGCGATCGACAAAGGCTTGACTGAGGGACCTCGCATTATAGGCGCGGGACTCGCGATCTGCATGATCGGTGGCCATGCACGATTTATCGGCCAGGAAGTGGAAGGCGTCGAACAAGTCCGGAAAGTCGTGCGCGAGCAAATCGAGGCCGGTGCCCAGGTCATCAAGGTGATCGCCTCAGGCGGCGTCCTCACTCCCGGCACGTCCCCCGATCAAGCGCAAATGACGATGGAAGAACTGCGGACCGCCGTGGACGAAGCGACCCTCGCGGGACGAAAAGTCGCGGCGCATGCGCATGCAGCAGCGGGGATGAAGAATGCGATCCGCGCCGGCGTGCATTCGATCGAGCATGCCACCTTGATGGACCAGGAAGCCGCCGCGCTCATGCTGGACCATGGCGTCTATATGGTTCCGACACTTTCAGCGCTCGCCACGACGGCCGCCTGCCGCCGAGGTTGCGGCATCCCTGATAGTGCCCTGGAGAAGGCCAAGACCATGACGAAGCGTCACGAAACCAGCTTCCGGCAGGCGCACAGGCGTGGACTGCTGATCGCCATGGGCACCGATGCCGGAACACCCTTCAACAGGCACGGAGATAATGCCCAGGAGCTGGAGCGCATGGTCGCATTCGGTATGAGCCCGATGGAAGCGATCATCGCCTCAACATCGGCCGCCGCGCGATTGATCGGCTTGGACGATCAGGTCGGAATGATCGCACGTGGGAAGGAGGCCGATCTCCTCCTCATCGACGGAAATCCGCTGCGGAAAGTGGAACTGCTGCGCGACCGGAGTCGCATTACCGGCGTGATGAAGGCCGGACGCTTCGTGGCCGGCCCGCTCCGCCAGCCCGCGTGAGACGCATGGAATTGCATCGCCTCATCGCCGTTCATAGAACAGTTCCAACGCCGACGCAAAGCCGTGCAGGCGCCCTCTATTGAATTGCTCGTCGAGTCGATGGCGTAACGAACGAATGCCGCCTTCGTCGTTGCGAGCGACCACGCCTTGAGACACCATCATCTGGGTAGCCACTTCCACCAGGCGTGTTTTGCGGCCGCTCATTTCATCGGTCACCAGTTCCGGCATGACCTCCGTCGCGCGATGGTGGACGAGCGTCTCCTTGAATGAGTCGTATCCTTGCTCTTTGACCACACGATCCCGGATGAGCGCCAATTCCGCCTTGATCTTCGTCACGTCCTTCACCAGCAGCGCAAAGAGTTCCTTCCGTCCTTCATCGAACAGTTTCCTTTCCATCTCCTCAAGGAGAACGGCGACATCAACCACATCCGGCGCGAATTCATCGCCCCAGTTCAGCCGGTCGTAGTTGCGCCGCGCTTCCGCATCACCGATGACCTCGTAAGCGGCATTGATCTCGCGGATCTTGTCTTCCGCCTGCTTGCTGTCAGGATTACGATCAGGATGATGCTCGAAAACCAGTTTCCGGTAAGCCTTCTTGATGACGTCTTCCGACGCTTCCCGGGACACGCCCAAAATCCGATAGAAATCCACGCGCGGCATGGGCGCGACTATAACAGGATGTCGAAAAGAGCTTCCAGCTTCACCTTGACTCCGCCAGGGAAGATCCTTAGCCTTGCGCAGCCCATGTCCCCTTTGTGGACTCATCCGAGGACACTCAGCCCCCAACGATCGTTGCAGTTCACCCCGAAAGGCAATCGGTGAGCAGGCAATCCTGGTGGCGGGGTGTGCATCGAGATCAATGGCTCGTGTTGTTTGTCGCTTGGCTCGGCTGGGTCTTCGATGCCATGGATGCCACGATCTATGCAATCGTTCTGCATCCGGCCTTGCACGAGTTATTGCACACCTCGAGCGGCCCACCGACCGCCGACAGCATCGGCTGGTACGGCGGGATTATCTTTTCCATTTTCTTGATCGGCTGGGCAATCGGCGGGATTACCTTTGGAATTCTGGCGGACCGCTTTGGACGAACCAAGGTTCTCATAGCGACGATCCTGATCTATGCTGTGTTCACCGGCGCAGCGGCCCTATCACAGGAATGGTGGCATCTCGCGCTCTACCGCTTTCTTACGGCACTGGGAATCGGCGGAGAGTGGGCCGCGGGGGCGGCCCTTGTCGCTGAATCGTGGCCGGAAGACAAGCGGGCCAAGGCGGCAGGTATTTTACAGTCCGCCTGGGCAGTGGGGTTTTTTCTGGCGGCCCTCTGCAATCTTGCACTGAAAGACGCGTACGGATGGCGGGGTCTTTTCCTCATCGGCATCTTGCCGGCCTTCGTCGCCTTACTGATCAGGTGGTGGGTGAAGGAGCCACCACGCTGGGCGCACGCCCACGCACAGCGAATCGTCCCATTGTCGGCCATTTTCGAAGGAGATTTGAAACGAGCAACACTGGTGGGTTCTGCCCTGGCTTTCGTGGCGGTGTTCGGTCTTTGGGGATCGACGAACTGGGCACCGACGCTCGTGCGCGAGTTACCGGAATTTCAGGGAGCAGACTCCGCAACACTCACACGATCGGTCAGTTATGCCATTATGGCGCTGAATGCGGGAGCGATCTTCGGGTATCTCGGCTTTGGCCCGTTAGCTGACCGATTCGGACGCCGAGCGGTCTTTGCGTTCATGTGTGTCGGGAGCTTTATCATGTTGCCTACGACGTATCTTCTGCCGTCTCATTACAGCGGCGTCTTGCTGCTTTTGCCGGTCCTCGGTTTCTTCAACAACGGCATTTTTAGCGGATTCCCCATCTACCTGCCGGAGCTTTATCCGACGAGGCTCCGCGCCACCGGCGCCGGCTTTTGCTTCAACGCGGGCCGGATCCTTGCCTCAGTCTCCCCCTTCATGACCGGCTGGCTGGTCACGACGCTTGGTACATTCGGCCGAGCAGCCAGTACTGTGGCATTGATATATCTGGCCGGCTTGGTCGTCCTGTGGTTCGCGCCAGAAACCAAAGGCAAACCGCTGACAGACTAAGACTAATTGTGCTGTACCCTTGACT
>DASTQY010000213.1:0-3334 GCA_035761525.1 Nitrospira sp.
AAAATTGGGACCGTCGTTGATACGCACCTTGTAGGGCCCGCAGGGCAGCAGCGTCCCGGGCTTGGCAGCGAACGAGAGGCCTCGAATCCGATCCAGCTGCCAATGGTCCTTCCAGCCGGTGAGATCCTGTTCCACGCGTCGCAGGGCCGGCTTCATACCGTCGGGAACGAGCGCTTTCAAGACGGATCGCATATCAGGCCACCATTCGCTTTTGAGTGAGCTCCACGAACTCCTGCATTCGGCTTCTATAGGTATGGTCGCGTAGTGTTCGCGTCTGGCCCGCCCGGGCGACGGCCATACGAGCCTCGTCGTGCTTGAGATAGTAACGAATCATCTCCGCACACTCCTCGGTCGTACGATATGCCGCGACTTCCTTTCCGATCTGAAACATGTCCTGCAGATTGGCTTTCCAATCGGTGAGCAGCATCGCTCCCATGCCGGTCGCCTCGAACAGACGGCAGTTGTTGGCATAGGGGGCCACGTCGCCGTGATGATTCAGCGTGATCTGTGATCGTCGAAGCACGTCGTACATCTGGTTGCCCCACACGAGTCCCATATGGCGCTGTCGAAGCGGAGAGGACGCCTTCAGCCGCTCGATACCAGGCCCCCAGATGCGAAGCTCGGGTATCCTGACACAGAGATGTTCCAGCCATTCAATCCGGGTCGTGTGGACGTCCGACAGACTGCCGACAAAGGTTACCGGATACACGCGAACCGGCTCGGGGTGCGTTGCCAGCACATCGGGATCGAAGCCCAATCGATGGAGGACGGCGGGAATACCCTTCCTCGCAAAAAATTCCACCGTCGGCGGAAACGAAGAGACGACGAGATCATAGCAGCGGTAGTCGTCGTCATCCGGTAAAGTCGTCGCCGCATGCTGCCCGACCAGTAACCGAACCCACGGTTTGATCCTATGCATCCAGGCGCTGTCGATGCCGTCCATCGCCTGGTTCAGGAACACGTCCGGCCGATGATAGGCCACCTGCGCGGCAAGGATTCGGCAACCTTCGTCGTCCCGACGCTGAAGGAGGGAGCGGATACGAGAGCTCACGCGCCCAAGGACTGACCGATCGGCATATTCCAGTAGCGACTCCAACAGGTTTCCCGGCGACGTTCGCGCCTGTGCGTCTCTGGCTTCCGTGCTGTGCTCCCTCATCCATGCCCGTTGCATAGCCAGATTGTTGACATAGATATCGTGCGCCTCGTGTCCTAACGCTCGCATATGTCTTGAGTAAAAGTCGGCTACCCCAAACCGGCTGTCATACCGAACCTGGAGCTGCTCGTCGTAGCCCTTTTGGCTCAACCCGGGGACCCCCTGATAGAGGCCACTCAGGAATTCGAAGTAATCCGTATTCGCGATCAAGATTTTCACGAGGCTTTCACCGTCCGGTCCGCCCTCAACCAGAGCCGCATACAAATCTGCAGTGGCACACCCACTGCTGTTTTACCGAGCGTATCCAACAGCAATCCAACGCCGTGGGAAATTGTGTTGCGCAGTCTGTAACCGGACTCTGAACACATCCACACATAATTCAGGTAGTAGCGAAGATTGGCAGTGGATTTCTTCGAACACAGCAATCGCACGCATTCTCTGACCGAAATTTTCGGTCGGTCCGACGGATAGAAGCCGGTGATCCCTAATTTGGCAAACACTCTTGCGTCGTGAGAAACGGCCAACCTGAATCCTGCGCGCTTGGCTCTGATGCTGAATTCATAATCTGCGCCATAGTGAGGAAGCCGCCGCCGGTTGAACGTGCCGATGCGACGAAACACCTCGACCGGCACCAACGTTCCCCGTCCAGGCAGAACGTCGACATGGACGTCATGTGGAGATTGTTCAATGGCTGCTCTGTCGGAGTTTTGATTGATGCGAAGCCGTCGATCGAGTCGGATGCCGGCCATGAGACGATCGCGTCGTTGGTCGTCCACGATCGTGGACCCGACGAGCGCTCGGCCAAGGGATTCGCTGCATTCCACCAGGCGGCTGACATAGTCGTCTTCCATAGAGACGTCATTGTTGAGAAGTAGAATGAAGTCCCGATCCTGCGCTGTTCCAAGAATATGGGCGACTCCGATGACGTTGGCGCCTGTCCACCACAAGCTGCCGTCGCCTGAGAGAATGCGAACCAAGGGAAAGAGTCGACGTACCTCCTCCCGGGTGCCGTCGGTCGAACCATCATCCACCAACAGCACCTCGAGCTCGACGGATCGTTGTCGCTCAAGGCAAGCGAGAACTGCTATGACTTCCGGCTTGTTATTGTGCGCAGGAATCAAGACGTGAACCATCACACCGCCTCAATCGAATGACCTCTGCCACTCTTCCCCGCCGCTTTCAGTTCCGCCGACAGGTTCGCTCTTCGCACGGGGATGTGCAGCCCTAGGCAGGCCAGTAATCGCCCTAACTCCAACGCGACCGGTCCTAAGCGTTCGACGATCCATGGGCGATAATCGGAAAAGTGCTTCCGCTCGGTGACCGCTGACCGAATCAGCATGCGTATGGTGGTGACGTTTGCACGAAGGCGAGCAATCCGATTGTGCACGCCGGAGGGCGCATCCAGCCGGCAAGCAACCTGCCCCGCGACGAACCAACGGCGGAGATGATAGCGCAGATGCATGTTGTGTTTGCCGACTGCATGGTAGACAACGAGATCCGGTGAATACACCAACAGGGCCTGATCGCCCAGGGCATGCCAGATTTTTCCAAAAAGAACGGTTTCCTCTCCCATCGACACCCGTTCTCCGCGCATACCGACCGACGCGTCGAAACCATTCAACAGGCGAAGAATCGCCTTCGATACAATCATGTTTGAACCTGAGAACGACTCACCTGTCACCAAATGTCTGCTCCGCTGCCCCCAAGACCGTACTTCGTATTCATCCTTGTACCAGGCAGGCTTCGGCGCAACGTACAACGGCCGTATTTGACCGCCTATGGCAACGGGGGTTGTTGGATGTTGTCGAATGAGATCCAGTGCAAGCTCAAGCCAGCGGGCATCGGCCTTGGCGTCATCGTCCATGAAGGCAACATAGTCTGCCTGAGCAGCACGCCAGCCCGTGTTTCTTGCGTGACCCAATCCCAACACCGGTTCGTCCACCGATCGCAACAGTTCGTCCCCGGCTCGGTGAGCCTTGTAGCGTTCAACCACGCCGGCGGTGTCATCAGTTGAGCAGTTGTTCACAATGATGATTTCAAACTGACTGCGGTCCAGGGTCTGGGCAACCAGACTCTCTAAGGCCTGTTCCAACAGCGCCGCCCGGTTGTGGGTGCACACGACGACAGAGATTGCAGGGTTCTTGATCATCTTCCTTACAGGGCGCACGCCAACTGGTTTGA
>DASTQY010000214.1:0-12679 GCA_035761525.1 Nitrospira sp.
CAAGCATCGCGAAGGGGATCAATGGGGTTCATATGAAATACTCTCTGGATGTCATTCCGATTGAAGTTCTTGCACTCGCCCTCATTGAGTTTATCTTCGTGAGTACGTATGCCGCAGTGCTTTGGTACGTGTTAAGTCACAAATGACCCCGTGGTATTCATCCGAAAGGTTTAGCGTGGACAATTTCCTTCCATCGGTTTTCCTATGGTTCGCGCATCATCCTTTCGGTGCGGCCACGATGGTGTATGCAGCCAGCATCCTCGGCGTCTTGCTGTATGCCTATTTCGAGCCTAGGGACCGTGTGTAAGAGCCCCTCAAGCATCGCTATTATCATGGAAATGTGGGAACAGAGGAGAGTCAACCTAAGCCGTATATGATGCTTCCGGTTTATTTCTAGCGGTCGTGAGCACTTCGCGGTCAGTCCCGGCGTGAGCCGTCAATCAATGATCTCTCTGGGAGAAAGGACAGGCAACAAGGCCTGATCGTACACCAGTGTGAAGGCAAGGGTCTGTGGCGGCGCTGCTCGCATCAGTACTGTAGCGCGATCGTCATGTTTAAGCGTTCTCCATTATAGGAGAAACTTGCTGCCTCAAACGAGGGCGCTCCCAACGTGCCTTTCGCATCGTTGGAAAATCCGTATCCCTCACTGGGCTTCCCCATCCAATTGGTTGCGAGTTCGCCATCCCGATTTTCGTCATGAATCACCGCAAGTGCATATGTGCCAGGCGCTATGTCTGCAAAGTCGCACGTGGCTTTGGTCGCGCGGACCTGAACCATCATAATATTGGTTGCAAAACGCAAGAACTCAGTAGGAAACCCTTCCGGCCCTTGGAACAATGCGCATGCCACAGCTCCTATGCTATTCCGGATGCCAAGAATCTCCACGTGTAACCCCGGCTGAGATGCCTGAGCGGAACCGATCATACCCGCGAGAGCGATCAATATGAGTGCCCCCACGCGGGCTGATCGTAGAATGGATATCGGCGTGCGGGTCTGTCTGCGCATACGATAACTTGTCCAGGTCAAGAATATTGTCTTGACCCTCTTCTCCCTGGTCCACCCTGTATAACCCTAGGTAAACGATGGTTCTAGCGGACAGGCAGCTGAGTCACACGATGGAACGCGGCCTCGGAGGAGGGGGCTTACGATCTATCAAGTTAAACCTCACTGAAGGCCTCGCCGCGATTGAGGACCGCACCTGGTCCTCGATGCACACTCCTCAGTAAAAGACCTTCTGTTCTGCTCCATCCCAGCACGCTGGAATGTCAAAACTAAACGTTAATGCCCTCTTACCTGCTAGTTCAGTGAGCTATTTTGACCAACTTGCCACGGGCCAGCCGCCCATACTGTAGATCATCGAACGTTTAGAACATGTGCTCCATTCGCTTAGGAAGGAAGAGGTGATTCACATGCAGTCAACCTATGAACAGTGGTCGCAAGGCAGGAGTCATATACAGTGGGGAGCGATCGTTGCCGGTCTGGCCGTCGGTCTTGCCGTGCAAATGCTCTTTACCTTGCTCGGACTGGCCATCGGAGCGTGGTCAATCGATTTACGAGAAGCTCAACCCGCAGGCGGTATCCCATTAGCGACCGGTCTCTGGACCGGTATGTCCATGTTGATGTCCGCCTTCGTCGGAGGCTATGCCGCTTCGCGTCTGTCCGGAGCCTCGAACAGGACGGAGGGCCTGTATCATGGCGCCGTACTCTGGGGCGTCACGTCAGTAGTTTTCGCATGGCTTGGCACGACGGCGCTGTCATTTATGATCGGAGGACTCTTTACTACGGTGGGTGGTGGGTTACAGATGCTAAGCCAAGGCGTCGGCACGGCAGTCTCTGCGGCCTCGGCGAAAATACCGGGTACCGGCATCACCAACCTCACAGCGGCCGACCTTCGCAATCAGATCGAATCTGTTTTGAAAGCGACTGAGAAGCCAGAATTGCAGCCCAGCACAGTGAGCAAGGATATAGACAAGAAAAGTACTCAGGCGCGAGAGGGCCAATCGGTTCACAAATTGAGCGATTCGACCATCGGGGAAATTCGGGACAAATTAGTGGCCATGGACCGCGACGCGGCCGTAAACGTCATGGTGAACAAACTAGGCATGTCGGAGAAACAGGCTCAAGAAGTGGCCCAAACCGCCATCGGTATGGTGGCTTCCGTCAAAGAGACTGGGAAGGAAATAAAAGAGAAATCCATGGATATCGGTAATGCCACGATGACGGGTGTTGGATCTGCAGCCTGGTGGCTTTTTGTTTTGGCGTTGCTTTCGCTTGGCGCATCCCTTACGGGCGGTGCGCTGGGGACTGGCGACGAAATTTTAAGCCGCCTGGAAGGTAAGGCATATCCGCTCGAGGTAAAACCCGCGATGAGTAACTGATCCATGAACCAGCGGACGGCCTCGGTCGGCGGAACCGTCGTTGCTCTGCCGGCCAGGTCGTCCGCGAGCGGTAGGGCATGCAAAGCGTTACTTAAAAAGATAGACAGGCCGAAGGCTCACAAGCGCCACTTTTAAATTTGTAGAGGAGGGCATATGACACCTCTTTTCACCAAGCAGACAATTTGGAGCCTCACAATATTGTTGAGCGGCTTCCTTGCAGCGGCGCCTATTCAGGCTCAGGACCGAGAGCCCGCAACCGGCGCTCCAGGATCCAACGCGATTACGGAGTCGGACATCGCAGCTGGTTCAGTTGAGGACACTATCGAGGCCTGCAAGGCCAGGATACCCAAAGATGCCAGTATCGGTCAGGTCATGATTGCGGAACAAAGTTGTTGGCGCGATGAAAATGAACGCAATCCTGCGCAGGCAATTCCCGGCGCACGCAGCACCAGCCTGAAGGGTGGTGGCTCGGTGGCGATGGGTACCGAGGGTCGTCACTGACGGAGGACGGGCTCGATCGCGTAGAGGATAAAGAGCAGCCGCAAAAACAAACGGAGTGCTATTGCATTTTGCAGTACATCTTCAGTCTCAGGCGATCTCTCTTTTGAGCAATTTTGACCAGACTCGCATCCCACGTATCTGGTACGTCTATTCTCGCGCCTGCTTCATCCATGACATATGAAGGCGGCCACTGATGTGGGGCCGTTGTCCTAGAGCCAGCAAGGACCCTGCCTCGCTTTGTACCAATATAGGTGCCTGTTGGACCACGGAGAGTGATCATGGATCTTATTCGACCAGTACGACCATCCCGATCAACAGAAAGTCCGCCACGACGCCTACTCCTGGTGGATCCCTATCCGCTCAATAATCCCTATCACCTGACGGCATCGGAACGCCGAGCCGTATGGTTCCCAAAACTGAGTTTGCCAGTCATCGCTGCCTATACACCTGAGTCGTGGTCCGTCGATCTCGTGGACGAAGCTGTCCAGGAGGTCGATTTTGATAATCCCTGTGACCTCGTGGGGATATCCGTGATGACCTGTTACGCTCCTCGCGCCTACGAGATCGCAACGGAGTTCAGAAAGCGGGGCAAAACGGTTGTGTTAGGCGGCGTCCATCCCACCTATTGCCCCGAAGAAGCCCTGCAGTTCTGCGATGCCGTAGTCTGTGGTGAGGCGGAGGACCTGTGGCCTGAGGTGATAGCCGACTTCATGGCAGGGTCGCTGCAGCGCAAATACCAGATGACAGCGTTTCCCGCGTTGGAGAATTACAAGAGTCCGAGGGTGGAGCTGTTGAGCCCCGATGCCTACATGACCCGTCAGTGCAGTTTTACGACACGCGGCTGTCATTTCGATTGCGAGTTTTGCAGCGTGTCCCCTTTTAACGGCAAAACCACCCGGCGCCGGCCGGTCGAAGAAGTCATCAAAGAATTAACCCAGGTAAAGCGGTGGGTCTGCGGAGAGTTGGTAGACCGCATGTCGAATGACACACTCTGGAACGCCTTTCTCACGGGATTACGCATCCGATTGGGCATCGAAGACGGCAGCATCGTGGCCTTTGTGGATGATCTCCATAACAGCAATCGGGCCTACTGCCGCGAGCTGTGGGCCGCTCTGAAACCCTTGAATATTAAATGGGGCTGTCAATCCACATTGTTTTTGGGCGACGACGAGGACATGGTGAAGCTGGCAGCGGAGAGCGGTTGCGTGTCGGTGTTCGTCGGAATGGAATCACTCGATGAAGGCGCCTTAGAGGAAACCAACAAGCCTTTTAATCGAGTGGACAAGTTCGCACAGGAGATCAAGATGTTTCATGATCACGGCATTATGGTGAATCCGGGGATCGTCTTCGGATTCGATCATGACGACGAATCGGTGTTCGAGCGAGCCGTGGAGTTTCTTACCAAGAACCAGGTGGAGTTGGCATATTTCAATGTGCTGACACCGTTGCCGGGGACGGCGCTCTTCGATCGCTACACTGCAGCCGGCCGTATCTTTGATCACGACTGGGGCCACTATGACGGGAAGCATGTCGTGTACCGTCCCAGTCGGATGACGCCCGAGCGATTACAGGAGGGATTTTATTGGGCGAACCATCAGTTCTATTCCCTGCCCTCCATTTGGAAACGCCTTTCAGGCACCAGTCAGCGGTTTGTCCCACGACTGCTCATGAATCGAGAATTTCGCAAGTTAGTGAAACGATCATGTCCGCCGGGGGCCTTATCGGTAGTCACGACAGCTCTCAAAATATTGCAGGCAAAGCTGCCGACGTTACAAGCCGGACATCTTATTCCGAACGCCTTGCATGTGAATGTGATGAAAGAGGAGAACAAGGAAAGTGAAGTCTCACGGACCGGAAGTCGCTGGTTGAGCATTAAGGCAAAACAGCATGATCAATTTGCGGCTCTGTTTGTAGATCTCGAGGGAACGTTGGATCAGGCGACCACGAAAGAATTGGTCAAGCGCATCACGGAGGCGGCAAAGCGTGCAAAACTCGACATCATCATCAATTTTGAGCATCTGAAGGATGCGACACCAGAAGCTCTGCGAGCGTTGGGCAATAGTGAGTTGTGGCGAGGTGTCGTGCCGTACGCCAAAATACACTACCGAAAGTTCAAGTCCGCGTTCGAGGCATCGCTTGCCGACCTCTCCATCAATCTACTGTGTGAGGACGATTCCCAATCAAAAGCCAAGGCCTGTGATTAGTTGAACGAGCGCACAATTGTCGTTACCGCGAAGCCGCCTTGGCCATCTACAATCAGGCGCAATCGACCCTTTTGACTTAGATAGCACAAGGTGTAAAAGACCTCTCTCAAGGTCAACTCCGGGGTGCGTTTGGCCACCTCCTCAATGCGGGCACCAGGAGCCAGGGCTATTACGTTAAGGATGTGGTCAATGATGATGTTATCCGGTTTCATGCTGTGCAATATCGCTTGCGCTTAAACTGTTCCTAGATCCAGTGGGGCCGCTGAGCATGACATCGGCACAAGGAGGGTTGCCGTAGTCCCTTGCTTCGGTGCCGATTCAAAATCGAACTGACCGTTCAAGGTTTTCATTCGTTCCGGATCGCGTGAAGGCCGAATCTCGTTCACTTGCGCTCGGTTCATTTAATTCCGCCTGTGAGAGGACAAATGCTAAGAGAAGAACTCTAAAGATGTCGTATTAGATCTCAGATGTTAGGACAATGCTATGAGGAAAACTGTTCAGAATAGATCAGTCCGATCATCTGGTTTTCTGCACTTTATCTGCTACCACGCTGCTACAAGGATAGGACAAACCAAGGCAAACCATAGCCACTTGAGGAGCGTTGTGTTCTGTTATTCCTCATGGGGTTAGATTGTCTGAAAGAGGCTATCCAGATTTTTTAAACGGCGGGTCGGTGGGCTACCGAGAGTGTGGAGACTCGAGACCGCGAGAGTTGAGGAAGCGAAGGACGAGACCCACTTCCGACAGCCCATCGATTATTCGCTCCATCGACGGCGGTTCTTGCTTGGCTTGCAAAACCCTCATCACGGTTCTTGTTCCTTTTAAACTGCTTGTGTTTCAAGAGTGATAGGAGCGGTCCGATGTTCGGCGTTATGAGAACGAAAGACGTGTGACTGCATGTCGGGTTGAAGGAGCGCTTAGATCGGTGCGATTTTTCTGCACATATCGGCAATCTGGCGCTGGACACTCGGCCGCAGCTTGGTAAAAGCCAGCCCAAACTCGCGATAACCACTCCACTGCACTGTGGCTTCCTCCACGGTAAAAGGATTTCCTTCCTGAGGATAGATCCAGCACTCGAGCGTGGTGCCAAGAGGAACTCCCACAGGACTGGAGATGCGGCAGCCCGAGGGCGAAAGGTCTCGGAGCTCGCCCTCACCACCGACGATCTGGCTCTTCGAAGAAAATTGACTCGAGAGGTGGACGGCCACGCGACTATGACGCCGCTTCTCTTTTCGAACGTTCACACCAGGACATGCCCGATTGATTGACCTTGGCGAATTTCCGCGGTTCACCGCGGTCCTCGTCCCCCACCGGGCTAGCTCGATCGTCTCTCTATACCCAGCAAGTTTTTGCCACGTCTGGTTCATCAAAGAAGTCAGCTGCGGCTTGAGTTGTCGCCATAGGTTGGCAACGTCCCCGTCCTGATCAACAGGCGATTGCGGTCCGGCTCCCGGATCAAAGGGATTCGAACTCAATTCTTCAATTCGGGCATCGACGTCCTGAAAATGCGGCTCCTCTCGTCGAATTCGACGATAGACTACCAAGGCCTCGAAATCCCGATTGAGTGATTCCAAAGTTTGGCCGAGCAAATACAGTATGTGCACGCGTTCTCTGGTCGAAAAGGCACCTGTTTCCAATGCCTGACGAAAAGCCGTGACCGCTTCATCGTGACGCTTCAGACTTTTTAGGCATAGCGCTGCCTGCGCAAAGGCTTTTCCCGCTTGTTGCTGATCTCTCGTCGCTTGTTGGAATTCCTGAAGCGCCGAATCAAAAATCTGGACTTTCTTCAGCAACAGCCCTCGCTCATAATGATCGACACCCGAGGTTTCTTCTGACATGCTGACCTCCGTAGTGCTGCGTTAAAAGGAAAGTCAGCAAGAATAAAGCCCGGGTACGAATCCTAGTGAGAGCCCAAAAACAATGAGTTGGCCTTCACGAACAAAAAACGGCTGACCGCGAAGTCCAACAAAATGGCCGGAAACGTACGCGAGCCGAGTAACACAGCACTTGCTTCCTCCGAACGCGCAGGATGTCTGCCCATCTTCTCAAAAACGTTCAAGTCTTCAACTCATCCGGCCAATCATTAGAAACTTCGGCGTCTAAGACTTAATCGTGACCAGTCGCTTCACTTTTTCCTTATGTACATGATGGCTGGCATGTGGTCAGTACGCGTCCAAGGGTGGCGTAGGTGAGGCGACGTACTATTGCTTCGCCTTATTCTGCGCGTTAGGGCATGAACGGCCTCTTGCGCAAACATGTCGAGGGGTGTGGGTCATTGCCAATGAGCCGTCGTTTCGCCATTGATGGCCGCAAGCCGGCTCTCAATGCGGATCTTCAGCCGATTGACAAATGTTGTTATGGCGCCTAGCCTAACACCCCCACACAACAGATGCCGGCGCATCATTGAAGGCATGCCCGCCGACATCCTGTAGCGGGTGGTTGTCATGTCGGACGCCACTACCATACTTCTCATCGACGGAAATACCCAAGAGCGAGAATACTATGCGCATTACCTCCATGCGGCATCAGCCACCTATGAGGTGGCCCAAGCCGCAATGGGTGGGTCTGGCCTAGACCTCTGCGCGAGGCAACCAATTGATTGTGTCGTTCTTGAAATCGACTTGCCGGATATGTCTGGCTTTGAAGTGCTGGCAAGGTTAGTTCCACGTACCTATCATCCGGAGATAGCCGTCATCGTACTTACTCGGCTCTCTAATCCTTTCTTGTTGGAACTGGCCATAAAGAACGGTGCATTGGGCGCGTTTCATAAGAAAACGGTAAGCGGGGACATACTCGACAAGACCATTCGTAACGCCATTACGACCGTGCAAACGCTCAACAGTGTCTCAATGTTAGCTCGATAACAATCCTTCTGATCATTCCCCAACCATATATGTTCCAGCCGACTGGCAGTCCGCGCTGTCTGGCAACCATCCCGTCCATGGGGCCACCGAATCGGTGAGGTAATATTCACCGTCGAACCGATAAACTGCAGGCCGCTCCTCGAGGTTGGGGACGGCGTTTTTCGGCGATAGAATGAGACTCCACTGAGAGGATGGAAATTTCTATAATGCATGAAAACAATCACAGTACTCCTTGTTCAGACGCTCAACTGCCAATCGACGAATTCATCTGTCACGCATCAGAGCATGTGGAGCAGATGTTAAAGGCAGGGGTGCCGCGGTGCGAAATTCTCACCCGTCTTGCAAGGGCTGGTGAGGTCCTGGCCGGTCCAGACACATCGGTTTCAATTCTGGTCATCGATGAGGATGGTTTGTTGCGCAATGGGTCTTCACCAAATCTTCCTTTGGATTATCTGAACGCGATCGATCGTCTGAAACCTGATGCGAAGGTAGGCACGTGCGCAGCCGCGGCAGCAACGGGATCGGTGGTCATTACACCCGATTTTTTTGCCGACGATAAGTGGGCGGAGCTGCGTCACCTGCCCAGCTCACTAGGCTATGTTGGGGCGTGGAGCATGCCGATATTGGCTCCTGGAGGACCGGTGCTTGGAACCTTTGGTACATATTTCCGAGCCCGCCGGACTCCGACCACAGTAGAGAAAAAGGGCGTGGAACTTCTCGCCGCTGCCGCCGCACTGGTACTTACAAAAGTTGAATCAGAGCAAAGTGGCGACAGCTATCGTCCATAGAACGCGCGATCCAACCTGCTTGCTGCTCATCCTCCTCCCGGTTAATAAAACGTCCCAGTCGCTGAGTCGTTGATGGATTCGACTTCTGGTGCATCCGCCGCAAGCCGGTGCTGAACCAGGCTGAGCTGTTCGACGGACCGCAATGGCTACCTGAGAAGCGTGAAGCCGATGCTGGTTCCAAGGCGGCGATATGAACTCCGAACCGGCTCTTTTGTGACGGCGAATGACCTATCTGAGGTGTGCACTTTTGTCCAAAATACGTGGCGCAAATCCTTGAGTTGGCGTCCCTCCTTTGTATTCGTACTAGTTTGGCCAGTGTGTTTGCCATGAGGATCACCATTTTGAGGGGTTGAGCAGCAAGCAAATGATTCGTACAGTAAATCTTGTTCACTGGAGATTCTTCAACCGATCGAAATGGCCTCTAGACCGGAGGGACCATCGATGAGCACACCATATTCACGCGATGCGCTCAATTCCCGTTTGGCAGAGCGGTTGCCCGCCCATTATACGGTTCAGTTCGCGTATCCGGAATACGCGGGTGAGGGCGTGACGCTTGATGTGTCGGCCGGCGGATTATGCGTTATCACCAACCGAGAAATTGCACCTGGCGTTGAATTGTATGCCCGCCTCGTGCTCCCAGACAAAACCCACTTAGATGTTCAGACCGCTACGGTGAAATGGTGTGAAAACGGGCAAGTTGGTCTCGAAATTGCTGAGATGGAACGACAAGATGCACTAGGCTTACTGGAGCTCTTGTCTCGCTTAGGCGGATCAGCAATTACCTATTCTAGGAGATACCATCCGGGGTCTGTCACCATAGGATCAGGTAAAGAACTTGGCAGCTACATTGTAGGGGCAATGGAAGGAAGCCCACTGATAAATGCGTTTACCTCAATCTCCCGACAGTTGCGGGCGCAGTTAAGTCGACACGATGCACATGTGCCCGGAATGTCCCGGTAGCCGAGTGCGCTTGAAACCCTTATCTGCCGAATAGCGACCCATCGTTTTCACAATACCCAGGCACTAAAATTCCCAGCAGTGAGGTTCCGGTCTTTTGGCCGCCGGCAATGTGACTGAATTCTCAGGTGGTACGAATCTACCAAACCGCAGGTGAGCTTCCATCCGACCGAAATCTTTGCCCCCTTGCATATATAGTAGATACGACAAAACACATGGGATGGGAACGATGTCTGCTCAAGGTTAGAAATACCTGAACAACCTCTAACCCTTCAGGGGGGATTGAGCTTCAATCATTCAGGCGCCTATGCTTGCTTCCTCAGAGGCTCGCATGATCAATGTTCTGCTGGTTGATGACTATCCTATTATGCAGCAACTGCTGCGTGACATTTTGCAACGGTACCCCGATATCTGCGTAGTCGGTGAAGCGCAAGATGGTGAAGATGCCGTTCTCCAAAGCATGAAACTCAAACCTACGGTGGTCATCATTGACATCAATTTGCCGACGATAAGCGGTATGGAGGCGACGAGGTTGATTAAGCGGCAAAGACCATCCACCACTGTCATCGGGCTGACAGCCGGAGCACCAGAGCAAATTGTGACTGCCATGCAGGACGCTGGAGCAGCGGCCGTGCTGAGAAAAGAAGATTTGTTAAGTGTGCTGTATCCCACCATGATAGAAGCCATCAGAAGCTCAGCGAAACCCGCCTTTGCATCTGCTTCGGCCAGCCCTAAGCACTGATCCTTCACACCCGCTGTCGTACCGCCATGTCCATGTGAATCTGACCTTCATGTGTGCGTGTCCAGCACTTCCCACGTTTGCCATCGGTGAACCCTTCAGCAAGATCAAAATTTCCGCTGTCGCCAAACCACCATATCGTGAAAAAGCTGTCTTAGCGATGGCGTTCTCCAGCGGTTGTGGAAAAAACAGATCCCATGTAGGACGGATCCTCTAGCACTAATCCCAGTAGGAGATACGGCCTCTGTTCTATATTTTTGAGCCCTCCATCATGAAGACCTCGGGAACCATCTGATCCTCAAGGAGTGGAGGAGTGCTTGCCGGCCAAAATGCGCCGAAGCAGTACGACGCTACTTCTGATTGTTTTCTTCAGCACTCCGTTTCGCTTTGGCTCCGTCCATTCTCTAGTCGTGTGCCTTTTGATAGTGGCAGGAATGGTTTGATTGTCTACCGAACGTTGAGGTGTTGAGATGCGACTCATGCCTTTCGCGTCCAGCGGTAAGGAAACCTTCCTTGGGAAACGTCCGCAAGGGCGAAAATATTTGGTGGGTTCTCTGGTGCTCTCGGCGCTTGCCATCCGCATGCTGCTCGCACAACGAAAACAGGCAGAAGGGGAACTTAGGGCTATCAGGTGGCTGCTGCGGGAAGGGGGAAAGCCCTTTCAAATGCCAAAGCCGCAGCCCTATGGGGATCTGACTGAGCTCAACACTGAACTGACCGTTCTTCGCAGGGTCGGAAAAGAACTCCTCATAAATGTGGCCGGTGATGCGCTCCACCTCATTGGTACCTCGGGTGCCGTATGCGAAAAGAACGGAGACTACGCTTCCTGTCTTGTGGCATCCGACTGGTGTCGCTTTCTAGACCAGGCGTCGCGCGAGCAGTGTGGGACGGTAGACAATCGGGCTGCCTTGACCAGCGGCCGGTGGCACTGTCGAGAATCAGGGCGAGAGGCGTCGATCCTCGCGATGGAGACAGGGAAACCGGTCGACATACCCTGCAAAGGTGGAATCAATTTGTATGCGGCACCAATCATGGTCGATGGAGAAACGGTCGGAAGCATCGCCATTGGCTATGGGGACCCGCCTCGAGATCATCAGCGGCTGACGGAAGTGGCTGAGCGGTACGGCGTTGAAGTGGAGAGGCTCCGCGAACTGAGCGTCAACATGCCTTCCCGCCCGCAATTCATCGTGGCGGTAGCAAAAGCCCGATTGCGCACTGAGGCTGTTTTGCTGGGGGAAATCATCAAACGGAAAGGCGCTGAAGAAGCCTTAGCCGATTTGACGAAAAACCTGGAAACACGCATTGCAAAGCGCACACAGCAACTCCGGGCCCTGGCGACTGAATTGAATCTTGCCGAGCAACAGGAGCGCAAGCGGTTGGCTGTGGAACTACACGATCACCTGCAACATCTCCTCGTGCTGGGAAAACTGAGGATTGGACACGGGAAGCGGTATGCCCCGCCGATTCCTGTTTTAACCGAGGCGTTGGCGCAAGTCGACCAAGTGTTGTCCGACGCCCTTCGCTACACCAGGACCTTAGTCGCCGAATTGAGTCCTGCCGTACTGAGGGATCACGGACTGCTAGCGGCTCTCAAATGGCTGAGCGAGTATCTGCAAAAACTCTCTGTGACTGTCGCTGTTAGCATGCCGGAAGAACTCCACATCACCTTGCCAGAGGATCAAGCCGTGCTGCTCTTTCAGTCTGTGCGTGAACTTCTCATCAACTCCTCGAAATATGCAGGGACCAGCGCAGCCACGGTCACAGTCGAATGCCGCGACGATCAATTACGAATACAAGTGCGCGACGACGGCGCCGGCTTCGACGTGGCTGCCGTGACTGCTGCTGGGTCGGCCTCGACCGGTGGGCAGTCATACAAATTCGGCCTGTCTAGTATCCTGGAACGGATGCAGGCTTTGGGAGGATCGTTTGACATTCTATCTGCTCCTGGGCAGGGCGTCACGGCGACGCTGACCCTCCCGCTGAGCCAAAGGGAGACGAGACCTGCCGCTTGACTGGTTTGACGAGAGAGCTTGCGGTGTTGAAAAATTTTGAGCGACCGTGGCCTTGGTGGAGCTTAGTTTCATCCGACCTGTTCCCCTCACGTTGAGTCTCGACCTCACTGTTAACCAGCACATGACACCTGAGAATGCTCGGCCCTGAGACGAGTTCCTAATGTCTCGTTCTGCTGAACAAAGCCGTCTAACTTTTCAGCCGCTCTCAAACAGTCCGACATGCGCCGTTGTCCCCT
>DASTQY010000215.1:0-2443 GCA_035761525.1 Nitrospira sp.
GGCCACGAGCGAAGCCGCAAGGTCGATGACATCCTTTCAGAAGCCGCCACACTGGCTACCGCCGGCCATCATGAGCTCGTTCTCACAGGTGTGAACATCGGGCAATTTTCTCAGAGTGGGGTTACCCTCGCCGGTTTAATTGACAGGTTGGAGGGAATACACGGCATCCAGCGCATCAGGCTTTCGTCTATCGAACCGACGACGGTGACGGACGATCTGTTGGAGCGCATGGGCGCGTCCCGGAAGCTGTGTCCCTATCTCCACGTTCCGCTTCAAAGCGGAGACGACACGATTCTTAATGCCATGAACCGTCCCTATGACATAAAAGCATTTATCTCGCTCGTCGAGCGGGCGACGGCAAGGGTTCCGGATCTGACATGGGGAACCGATGTGATGGTAGGATTTCCCGGCGAATCCGACAGTGCTTTTGAGCATACGCTTGATGTGTGCCGTCAGCTGCCCTTCTCCTATTTCCACGTGTTCACCTACTCAAGACGGCCGGGCACTGCGGCGGCAAAAATGGCTGGCACGGTTCCTGTCAACGTCGCTCGATTGAGGGCGAAGACGCTGGCTGATCTATCGCGCGACAAGCGGTTTGCCTTCGCCGAACGATGGATTGGATCGTCGGTGGCCGTGCTGTTCGAAAGCGGCACAATCGACGGGCTCCGCCTTGGGACAACCAGGCATTTCTTACGAGTGGCTGTGTCGTCCGAGGGCCCATTGGCGAATCAGATCCATCCAGTCATCATCACGGGGGCGTCAGACCGGTGGGCCGTGGGATACATTCTCGACCGGAAGGGGCTCGACCATGAATCATAAACCCGGCTTGCGTCAAATCCATATTGAGACCTTCGGCTGTCAAATGAACGAGTATGACACCGAGTTGGTCCGCGCCCTGCTTAAGAAGGCGGGCTATGTGTTCACTGAGGATCGAGAATGCGCAGACGTGATTCTCATGAACACCTGCGCAATTCGGGAACACGCGCATACCAAGGTGTACACGCACTTGTCGGATCTCAGGGCACTGAAGAAGAGCAGACCCCTGGTGGTGGGGGTCCTGGGCTGCATGGCTCAAAATCTCAAAGCGGAACTCACCAAACAAGAGCCGATGGTCGACCTCCTGGCTGGACCGGACTCCTACCGTCAGTTGCCGATACTGATCGATCACGCCCTGCAAGCCCAAGAAGAAGGTGCGCATGTGAAGCGCCTGGCGGTGGATTTATCGGAATACGAGACCTATGAGGACATCGTTCCAGCGCGTGTTCCAGGGGTCAACGCCTGGATTGCTGTGATGCGCGGCTGCGACAACTTCTGCAGCTTCTGCGTCGTGCCCTACACTCGCGGCAGAGAACGATCGCGCGAGCCGGAAGGCATACTTGAGGAAGCAAGGCGTATAGCAGCGGAAGGTTTCAAACAGATCACCTTACTCGGGCAGAACGTCAACTCTTACCGGTCGGGTAATTGGGATTTCGCACGGTTGCTGGCCGCCGTGGCAGACATCCCCGGAATCGAACGCGTGAGGTTTACATCTCCCCATCCCAAAGATTTCCCGCCGGCCTTGCTGGAGGCTGTGGCCTTCCATCCAAAAATTTGCAAACACATTCACCTACCGGTCCAGTCAGGAAACGATCGCATTCTGGGCCTGATGAACCGCTCCTATACGAGGAGGGACTATCTTGCGCTCGTCGAGCAGATCCGATCGATAAATCCGAGCATTGTCCTGACGACGGATATTATTGCCGGCTTTTGCTCGGAAACCGAGGGGGAATTTACAGATACCTATCGCTTGCTCGAAGAGGTTCGCTATCATTCCGCCTTCATCTTCGTGTATTCGGAACGCGGCAATACCATCGCGGCGCGAAAGTTTCCGGATGACGTTGCCGCTGAGGTCAAATCCCAACGTGTCACGGCGCTCGTGGAGACGCAGCGCCGGATCTCCAGCGAACGCAACCGAGAATATATCGACATGACCCTGCCGGTGCTTGTCGAAGGCGATGCCAAGAAGTCACCACTGCAAGCCATGGGAAAAACGGACGGGCACATCACGGTGATATGGAACAAGCGTGACCTGCCTTCTCGCCCCGGCCAAGTGGTTTCGTGCTCCATCTACGACGCATCGGCTTCGACGCTTTACGCCAAAGCTCCAGCGCTTTCTGATCTGCACCGGCCAGAAAACGAACACTCCTGCACCAATAGTGACCACGACGTAGCTTAATGCATGCGGTGCGTATTTCTTCTCGAGCGCCGCTGGACGCTTGCCTCAGCAGGGCGAATCTGCCGGTGCCTCGGCAACTGAGTATAAAACTTCTGCCGCTTCTTTCATTTACGGTCAATTAGATCAAAGTCTTATACAGCGTCCGTTTGCGCGGCGGATCGACAGGCGGTCCTCCACTTGTAAGAGGATTCGTTTTCCTTTTAACCGTTCAAGGTAAGGATTGCGCAT
>DASTQY010000216.1:0-3859 GCA_035761525.1 Nitrospira sp.
ACTTCAAAGCCACGGATAGTCAGGCCATCCTGATGCAGCGGACCGACGAACTCGTCAGTAAGTACGTCCAGACAAGACAGACCCGATTCGGCATTCTCATCCGGCAGTACCTGGGGTCGGTGGGCTGGCAGGCCATCGCACACGGCGGATTGATTGCCACTGCGGCTTGGTTGCTGTCCATCGGCCAACTCACCTTGGGGCAACTTGTGGCAGCCGAAGTGGTCGTCAGCGGCCTATTGGCCAGTTTTGACGAAGTCGTCAAGCGAATGGGGCACATATTCTACTTCATGACGGGATTGAGGGAACTGGATCTAGTGCTGTCGCTCCCGAAGGACCAAGGCTCGTCCGCCTTATCGGTCCCGCTTCCCGATCCGACCGTGCACGGCATCCGGTTAACGTGCAAGGATCTCGCGGTTCATCACGCGGGCGTCCCGGCGATCTTCGAGCAGTTCAATGTCGAAGTCACTCCCGGCGAAAAGATTGGCATCTACGCGAGCACGACGGCGGCGAAAACGGCCCTGGCGCGCGTCCTAGCCGGCCTTGAGATGCCGACTGGCGGCGTGATCCGCTACAATGGCGTGGACCTGCGGCATATCGACATGAATGCCATCAACCGGTGCCGCGGCTTCATGATCGATTCCCAGTTGACGCTGTTCGAAGGGACAATCGAGGACAATATCCTGCTCGGCCGTTCCTATATTCCCTACAGTGATGTCCGGTGGGCATTGCGCTTTGCCGAACTGGAAGAGGACGTTGACGCCCTCCCGCAAGGCCTCAAAACGCACATCCGGGCGCCTGGAAAAATTCTGGCCCCCACACACATGATGCGCATCTTATTGGCTCGTGCGATTCTAGGGCGCCCGCAGATCCTGATTTTCGACGGGATTCTTCACACACTCCAACCTGTCCTGCGTGAGACCTTGCTCCGGCGGCTCTGTTCCAAAGATGAGCCCTGGTCGGTAATTTTCGTGTCCAATGATCCCAACTTGACGCCGCATGTCGATCGGCGGCTTATTTTGGAGTAAGGAGACAACCGTGTTGCTCTTGCGGTGGCTACGCTCGTTCCGTCCCAGCGCTTCGCAGGTCTTGATCAGCTTGCTGATTGCAGGGCTCGGCTGGTTGAGCGGCGGCGCGCTCAGTCGGGTGGATCAAGACCTGAGGATCATGTATACCGAATACACGCTCGGCGCCGCCGATCTGGCACACATCTCGGCAGATGTCATGCGGTACCGCAACACCATCATTCGAGCATTGGAAGCCGGCAGTCGAAAAGACTTCGAACGCATCACCGAGTCACTTCCCGGTCAGCGGGCTCGGGTGCAACTCGCTGTCGATCGCTATGCGGCCGCAGGCCTTCGTGTTTCTCGCAGCGGGAGGAGCGAGCCGGAAGACATCGAAGCCGTTCGAAAAAGCCTGGATCAGTACTTTTCTGCGGCCAGCACCACGATCGACTTGCTGTCCAGAGAATGGAATGCCTCCTCACCCAGCGAACGGGATCGGTTACGCCGCAATGCAGAGGAACATGCCGCAGACAATGCCGGCCCTAAGATGATCCAGGTCAGTCTGGCACTTGACCGATTGCTGGACACGGTCGCCGATGTGGCCAAAGACATGCGTGACGAGGGCACAAAAGCGATTCAATCGACGAGCGTGATGCTCGTTGGCGGGAGCTTCTTCATCGCGGTGCTGAACCTCTTCTTGACCCGCCCCCGGACTCCCGGCGGACAGGAGGCCGGCCGGTCGCCAGAATCGCTTGCTGAACCGTTGCGACCCACGTTGCCGATTCGAAGCGGGAATCAACACCATCCGCTCCGCTCCTAGGGCGGTTCACGCCCATCATCCTCCTAGTCGCGTGCGGAACTCCGCCGGACCGCACGAAAGAGTTCCCGTTGTTCTTCGGGGGTGAGGGGTTTCCACCTCCCCGACGGCAGACCGGTCAGCGTCACGTGCATGATCCTGACTCGATGCAGTGCCACCACCCGGTACCCCAGCGCCTGACACATTCGCCGTATTTGCCTGTTTCGGCCTTCAGTTAATATGATCTTGAATCGTTTCGGATCCAGGCGCTGGACGCGACAAGGCTGGGTCTTCCTTCCAAGAATGACGACACCCTTCGCCAGGCGATCGAGAAAAGACTGATCGTAGGGCCGGTCGAGCCCCACCTCGTACTCGCGCTCGTGACCGAACTCGGTGCGCAAAATCTCGTTGACGATGTCACCATCGTTGGTCAGTAGAATCAAGCCGGAGGAATCCTTGTCCAGCCGGCCTATGGGGAAAATCCGTTCCGGATGGCCGATCTCACTGATGATATTTCGTGGTATGTGACTTTCACTCGTCGTGGTGACACCCACCGGCTTGTGATACTTAATATATACTCGGGTCTGCCCCCAGGAGATCACCCGCCCATCGCAGGCAATCACATCTCCGGTGCTGACCTGGTCGCCCAGCTTGGCGACAGTGGCATTGATGGTGACCCGTCCCGCCTCGATCAATCGATCGGCTTCGCGCCGAGAGCAGATGCCGTGCTCGGTGAAGAACTTGTTGATGCGGATCTTATCCACAACCCAATGGAAGACTATTGCGCAGGATGCTCACAACGACCGCTCAGCAAGGCCGCAACGGGCGACTGACCCGAGGCGTACTTTTGTTCGGTAGGTTGAGGGTCGAGCGATGTGAGGATGCAGCTGGCATTTTCAGCATCCTGTCAGTGGACTCGACGGCCCGCTTTGATGCGGCCGAGGATGCGATAAATGAGTCTCGCGACACAGAATTGCGGGGCGACGAACCCTTCAATCGGAGCAATTTCGCTGATGTCCATGCCAAGAATCCCCGGCCCGTTGGAAAGTGCCGTGATGAGATTCAACGTGTCATACCAGCCCAACCCGCCGGGCTCCGGTGTGCCGAGCGCCGGCACCAACGACGCATCGAGGCCATCACAGTCAAACGTCAGATACACCGGCCCCTGGCAGGCTTTCACGACCTGAGGAATCCAGCGACTCGCTTTCCCTTCGTACGGACCGGACGGATCCAACAATTCGGCAGCAAAAAAAGTGGCAATCCGATCGGTGCATCTGATGCGCTCGATTTCTTCCGGACAGATCGATCGGATGCCAACTTGCACGAGCGGCAATCCATCATCCACGACGCGCGCCATGACGCTGGCATGACTGTACAAATTATCCTGATAGGCATGCCGTAGATCGCCGTGCGCGTCGATTTGAACAACGCTCATGTTCGGATACCGCTTGGCATGCGCACGAATCGCCCCCAGCGCTCCGGTGTGCTCGCCGGTGAGTGTCACCAAAAAACGGCCGTTGCCGATGTGGGAATGCACAAACTGCTCGATCGCATCCACCGCCTCGCGGTCGATTTTGCCTTTGAGCTCAAGCGGTGCGACCGTGGCGATTCCGCCCCACTCCCGAAAGGGCTCGCAGCGAAGCGTTTCGTCGTAACACTCTACTTGGTGAGAAGCTTCAATGATGGCCGAAGGACCTTCATCAGAGCCCAGAATGTAGCTGGACGTATGCTCGTAGGGTGCAGGGAGGACGTACACACCTGCCTGGTCTGGATGACACCAGGGCTCTTCAAGACCGAGGAAATTATGTTGGGAGTCTTCCCATCCTGCGGGAAGCGTCATGGATATGTACTCGCAGGCCGCGAGAGAACCCACTGCGCCGCCGGACCTTGGCAGTCCCGATCAACGACGGGCCCGCTTCGGCAGATTCTCCAGAGGGATGAACACAGCCAACGCCACGACGGTTGTCCATCGCCCGGGCTTTCCAAGTGCCGACTGCGTGATGTTCAGAGTCCGGACGATCTTTCCACCCATCTTAAACACTTGTTCTCGTTCTTTCCAAGC
>DASTQY010000217.1:0-3593 GCA_035761525.1 Nitrospira sp.
CACCTCTGCGCCGTCATGACAGACGACCACTTTGTCGGCAATGTGATGCTCCTCCATGGCGGCGAGCGCCAATTCGGCATCCCGAGGATTGTCTTCCGCCAGCAGGATCGGTTTCACAGGAGTCATGAGGACGTCCGTTTCAAGGGAAGGGCCACATAAAATGTCGCACCCTGATCGAGGGCGCCTTCGGCCCAGGTCCGGCCGCCGTGACGATGCACGATCCGCCTGACATTCGCCAGCCCGATTCCTGTTCCCTCGAATTCATCGTTTCGATGGAGGCGCTGAAATACGCCGAACAATTTGTGCACGTATTGCATATCGAAGCCCACGCCGTTATCGCGGACAAACACCGTCACTTCGCCAGGGACCTCCCGCTTCGCGCCGATCTCAATTTGACCGTTCTGCCTCGTCGCGGTGAATTTCAGGGCATTCGTCAGCAAGTTCATAAACACCTGTCGCAACATGGCCGGGTCGCCCGGCACGTCCGGCAATGCGCCAATTCTCCAAGAGATCGTCCTTCCTTGCAAGTCAAGACGTAAATCTTGAATTACGGCCTTAATCAGCTGGTTAAGATTGACGGTCGTGCGCAACATTTCTTGGCGGCCCATCCGCGAAAATACAAGGAGATCGTCAATCAACTGGCCCATCTGCTTCGCGGAGTCGGAAATGGTTTGCAGGTAGCGCTGGGCCTTCTCATCCAAGGCTTGGCCCGCCGCCTTTGACAGCAGCGCCGCATACCCGTCGATATGCCGTAGCGGCGCGCGAAGATCGTGTGAGACCGAATAACTAAAGGCTTCCAACTCCTTGTTCGCAGCCTGAAGCAGCTCACCCTGGCGTCGCAATTCGGCCGCCACGCGGCGTCGATTCGTAATATCGTGATGAATGAGATAGTAGACTGACCCCAGGAGAACGAGTTGGAGCACGGCGCCGAGTGCAAGCAGTGCAATGGTGCTGCGGGTAGTTCCCGCCGACTGCAATACCCGGGCACCGGTCGCTTGCTGCGCCGTCGATTCGAAATCTGCGATGAGGCGATGGATATTGTCGAGTTCGCGTTTTGCCACACCGGGCAATGCCAGCTGACGGACGGCCTCAGCACCCCGGGTGTCCCGCTCCCTGATGGCATTCGTCTCAATGTCCAGTTGCTGCTTGATGAGCTGTTCCAGCTGAGAGACGCGCTCCCGCTGCTCAGGCGAGGCTCCGGCGAGGGCATGCAGATACCGCGAAAATTCGGGCATCTGCTCCATGATTCCGCGGTAGGCCTTGAGGTAGGAATCGTCGCCGGTGACCAGGTAGCGGCGATGACCGCTTTCGGCCGCGACCAGCGCTTCCTCAATAGACCCCAGCAATTGGATGAGTTCATGGCTGGCCGTATCCAGCTGGCTGTTCTTCACGACGACGGCGGTATTGCGATACGACATCACGCTGATGACGAGTATTCCTAGGAAGACCAGTCCGAAACCAGCCAGGACGCGCTGTTCGATCGACCAATGACCGATCCAGGTCGCTAGCCGTCTAGCCTGTTCGGATAGGCGAATGCGCGCGGTCGGTGCCGGTCCGGTCGGTGCCGGGTCGGAGACGGGGGAAGGAGATGACGGCGTGGTTGCCGGATGGTCCTGGGTGGCGGATTCCATGGGTTCGTGGCAGCACGAAGGTCGAAATAGTATGAAAACCTAACAAACTCTACTCTGGCCGATTCAGCGCTGCAAGCAATATTTCAGATGACTAACGGGGGAAGGGAAGGAAAAACAGATCAGTGGCCCGACGCCAAGAGCGAGGTCATATTTGGCACTCCGGCTGCTTGACCTCCCAAATCAGCGAACATCATGGTGGCGGCCACAACCCAGTCGATCACGGGCTGAGGATAAATACCGATGATGAGCGTTCCGGCCAAGCCGACATAGATCACCGCTTTCATAGGACCGGAGACGGTCACCCGGGATGGATCGTGAGGCTCCGTAATGTACATTTTTTTGACGACGATGAGGTAGTAATACATCGAGATCACGATGTTGATGAGCCCCACCGTAATGAGGGTATACAGTCCCTCCTTGACGGCTGCAATGAAGATATACAGTTTACCGATGAAGCCCGCCAAGGGGGGAACGCCCGCCAGAGACAACAGGAAGATCAGCATCGAGAAGGCCAGAAACGGCGATCGGCGTCCCAAACCGCTGTAGTCGTCAATTTCTTCACTGCCGATGGCATGACTGACGGCGATAATGATGGCAAAGGCTCCGAGATTGGCGAAGAGGTAGGTCAGTAGATAGAACAGAATCGCATCGTTGCCCATCTTCGTCCCGGCGGCCAGACCGATGAGGACATTGCCGATTTGCGCGATGCCTGAGTAGGCCAACAATCGCTTCATATTCCTTTGCGCGATGGCCACGATATTGCCGTAGGTCATGGAGAGGATTGATGCCGCAACCAACAGCAGAACCCACGTGGGTTTGAACGTGCCAAGGGCGACAAAGAACATGCGCAACAAGATGGCGAACGCTGCGCCTTTCGGGGCGATGGATAAGAAGGCCGTGACCGGTGTCGGTGATCCGTGATAGGTGTCGGGAATCCAGGAATGAAACGGGACGGCGCCGATCTTGAATCCCAGCGCGCCGAAGATGAGCAGGAACCCGATGACGAGTCCCGGCGTGGCCTGGGCGCCTTTCATGTCCGAGAAGACCAGCTTGCCAGTCTCTCCATATACCAAGCTGATGCCGTAGGCCAGCAGACCTGCCGCGAACACTCCCAGAATGAAGAATTTCAGTCCGGCCTCATTGCTGGCCACATCCTCGCGCAAATAGGAAACCAGGACATAAAAGCCGAACGTCGAGAATTCGAGCGTAACAAATACGGACAGGAGATCATTAGCCGAGGCCATGAACATCATGCCCAAGGCCGACATGATCACGAGGAAGTAATATTCACCACGGAAAAAGGTAAACCGATGGATAAATTCGATTGAAGCCAAGATGACGAGGATTGTGGCGGCGACAATGAAGATTTTGAAAAACAGCGCCATTCGATCGACTACGAACATGTTGGCGAACAGCGCGCCGGAAATGCCGGAAAAGTCGAACCATGCCAGGCAGCCGAGTGTTCCCAGGAGACCCGCTATGCTCAAATACGCCAAATGCTCCTTGGGGAGCCGTGGGAAGGAAAAGTCGACAATCAAGACCAGACACAGCCAGCAAGTTAGGAATATCTCAGGCAGCAACAGGAGGAGGTCGGAGGGGGACATGGTCAGCGTAAAGGTCATGGCAATCCTGTCACAGCCTGAGGCGGAGCCTGCCCTGGTTTGGTGGCGACGAGGGGACTCGGCGATATCGTCGCCGGGCTTGTCCTCTCTCGCGGCACGGCCTGCTCGTCGCGCGCGTCAGCGACCGGCACGACCAAGGTGATCTTGGCGACCAGTGGGTCGACGCCGGAACGCACGACGTTATACATGTGCATGGGAAAGAGACCGAAGCCTATGCTCACCACAATCATGATTAATAATGGGAGTCGATCGACCACTGCGACGGCGTCGTGCGAGTGGCTGTATTTTTGATCCATCGGCCCGTAGAAGAGCCCGCGCATCATCTTGAACAAATACGCCA
>DASTQY010000218.1:0-2867 GCA_035761525.1 Nitrospira sp.
CTCGAGTCATTAGACATCAACCAGGTCGCCACGCTGGTCGTTGAAAGCTTGCGAACGGTGGCAGCAGAAAAGCAAGTGGAAATCCGCGTGGAGGCGCCCGAGCAGCTGCCCATGATTCATGCTGATCGCGACAAGATAGAGCAAATCCTCTGGAACCTCATTGGAAACGCTGTGAAGTTCACGCCACCCGCGGGATTGGTGACAGTCCGGTTCGACGCCTTGCCAGACGGCCTGATCCAAACCTGCGTGTCGGACACGGGGTGCGGAATCCCGTCCGATCATCTGGATCGGGTGTTTCATGAGTTCTCAAAGGTGCCTTCTACGATGCCGGCGTCGCAAGGCGCCCAACTTGGGCTGTTTATTACCAAGAGCTTCATCACGATGCATAAGGGAGAGATCCGGGTCGATAGCGAATTAGGGGTAGGTTCGCGCTTTTTCTTTACCATGCCGGCTGTGGCGCCAGGGGCAGGTGGCATCTCGCCCCAAATCGTCTCTCCAGGCTCGAGCGCGAAGACTGCCTAGGCGCGTCGAGGGGACACCTGTCTATGCTTTGTCGGAGACACTCGGCATGTTGACGTCCAGGACTTTTCAGTCATCTGCTGAAAGGAACGAACCATGCGCGCTCGAATACTGATCGTCGACGACGATCCGGACATTGTGCTGGCATTGGAGAACCGCGTCACCTGGATGGGACACGAACCTTTGACGGCCGCCAACGGCAAGGAGGCCCTGCGCCTCATTCAAAGCGAACAGCCCGATCTGGTGCTCCTGGACATTCAGCTTCCGGTCTTCTCGGGGCTTGAGATTCTCCAGCAAATGCACGACTCCGTGCAAAAACCTACGCCATCGGACCCTGCCGGCTCTTCGATGCCACCGACCGTCATGCTGACCGCCTTCGGGACGATTGAGTTGGCGGTCAAGGCGATGCAGTTGGGTGCGGTGGATTTCATCACCAAACCGTTCACCGGCGATCACATCACGGTCGTGATCAACAAGGCGCTGGATGCCATTGCCTTGCGCCGACAAGTGGGCGTCCTCAAGCAGGAACTGGAGGACCGCTATGGTCCCATCGTGGGCAGCAATGTGAAATTCACGACGCAGCTTGCGTTGGCTGAACAAGCCGCCGCGTCCAACGTCACCGTTCTCATCCTGGGAGAGACGGGCACCGGCAAGGAGGTCGTGGCGCGCGCCATCCATGGATGGAGCCCCCGGAAGCAAAAACCATTTGTTGCCGTAAACTGTGCGGCAATCCCGAAAGACTTGCTCGAAAATGAACTGTTCGGCCATGAAAAGGGCGCGTTCACGGGAGCCATCAAGCGGGAACCAGGGAAAATAGAAATCGCAGAGGGCGGGACTGTCTTTTTGGATGAAATCGGCGACATGTCGCTGTCCTTACAAAGCCACTTGTTGCGCGTGCTGCAGGATCAAACGTTTTATCGAGTGGGCGGTACGCAATCAGTTCATACCGACGTGAGGTTCATCGCTGCAACGAATAAGGATCTGAAGCAGGCCATCCGACAGGGGACATTCAGGGAAGACCTCTTCTATCGGCTCGCGGTCATTTCCGTCATCCTCCCGCCGCTTCGAGACCGCATCGACGATATCCCGGCTTTAGCAGGGTATTTCCTCAAGCGAGCCGTGAAATTGGGTCTCAGCAAACAGTGCAACATGAGCGATGCCGCGCTGCACACATTGGCGCAGTACAACTGGCCCGGCAACATTCGCGAATTGGAGAATGTGCTGACCCGCGCCTATATTCTGTCGCCAGGAAAGACGATCGAACCTGAGCACTTATGTCTCTCAGAATCGGTCATTGCCTGCGACCCAATCGAGGCACAGCCCCTTCAACACCGGCCGATGGCCGGAAACGGCTATCATGAAATGATGGAAGCCTACAGCCGTTGGGTGCTCGAGGAAGCGTTGAAGAAAAACGACTGGAATCAGACCAGGGCAGCCGAAGCGCTGGGCCTTCAGCGAACCTACTTCACGAAGCTGCTTCGTCAAAAACAGATTCCCGGGCGGCAGCCCAAACCTGCATCGCCGTCGTCGTCATCACAAGCTGACATGAACCATTGAGAGACGCCGGCGCTCCTCCGTGGACAGAGAGATCCTACCTCGGGTAAAATTGTGCTCCTCGCATGCCAGCTCCTTCGACGTGGCGGTGTAGCTCAGTTGGCAGAGCAGCGGACTCATAAGCCGCGGGTCACCCGTTCGATCCGGGTCACCGCCACCAAAAACCGTCAGCGGTTCCGCAACTTATGAGTCGGCTGTTCATTGGCCATCTTCCTTCACATTCATTTTTCCGGTTCCAGGTCCGGTTGGAATAGCGGCGACGATTTGCCCTGTTGCGACACCACGGTCAACTTGACCTTACCCACCTGGATATAGAATACCGCCTCGGCTGCCTCCCCTTGCGAAAACAGCGTCTGTTTCTTTAAGGGCAGGAGATTGGTTTTGCCTTGCCGCTTTGGTCAGAAACAGCTGAGGGTTGAAGAGGGGCGTTCGTGAGCGTGCCGTCGGTCAGCCTTTTCTAAATTGGAGTGTTTCCGTTTAAGCATTACGAGATGGCAGCTGCACTTTCGGTATCAAGAAGCGCATGAGGCGAGCGACCGACAATCTCTCATCTCGTGTGGCCGCGTTCTACGTACTAACTGACAGCGCGACAACAGGACAAGAAGTCGAGGAAAACTATGGTAGGTGTGAATGACCGATCCCGAATGGTCAAAATCGCTCACATTAGAAAGACCGTTTTGCAGCTCGAAAAGACTCCCTCTTGATCCGCCATTCCTTCATATAAAAGAGCGCAACTGCAGGTTTTCTTTCCAGAACTCGCTGGCCTCCAGACCGGAATGGGCCAAGTCTGCCCA
>DASTQY010000219.1:0-6908 GCA_035761525.1 Nitrospira sp.
CTGGCAACATCAGATGTGCAATTCTCCCAAGCGCACACCGCCCTTATGTAACAATATGATAGATCCTGCCTGCGCGCGCGGTGAACACAGCCTTCTCACCCGCTCACTCTCCTGGTGCCGAGACGCCGTTCTTCCCAGCCGGAACCGGCCTCTTTGTGCTTGACAGGCCTCATTCCCTCTGGCTATCATCCCGCCCACTTGATTCGCTGTCGATATCGGAACGCAACTACGGCATTCTTCAGCCACCATTATTCAAAGGAGATTGGTATGAAGCTCTTATTCGGCACTGTTGCGATGGTTTCCGGTGTCTTGTTTGCGGTTTCCATGGCCTCGGCCAACCCAGCGCTGCTGCCCAAGCATGAGGGCTATCCAATGAAGAACAGCGGCAGCCCGGTGAACGGACAGCCGACGGCGAACGATCCGGGCCAGTCCGACGCCAGAGGCGCATCAACGTTGACGAAAGCCGCGGGCTTCGACGACAACCATGTGTCTCAGAATTTGAAAAAAGCTGAGAACGACCGGGTTACGGCGAGCGAGGGCGCTGGCCGGCTTCCAAAAGTACAAGGTCCGCAGATCCAGATTGCCCCACCCGTCAACTCTGCGACGAAGATTACGGGAGATCGCAAGATCGAGTAATCGCTTCTGCCGAGCATGAAAAAGGGAGTAGCCGTTTGCTGGCTGCTCCCTTTTTTCTTTTCAACCCTCTTCTCAGGTGATTCTGAACCGATAGAGCTTCTCGGCCCAAACTCCTGCATAGGCGACGCCGATTCGTGGGAACGTGCCCACTTGACCTCGATGAATCTTCTCGCCTCGATCTTCAAACCAGAGATGCCGACCCGCGGTCATGTCTAATCGGTTCAACGATCGATCGATGTCCAATGCACGGCACAACCGGCCAGGACCGTCGATCAGCGATCCGTTGATTTCGGCTGCCCTGATCAACACTGCGGCAGGAAATTCAGCTTCCTCCGTCACGACATTCAAGCAATGGTACATGCCGTAGATTAGATACACATATGAGATTCCCGGCGGTCCGAAAAGGACATCAGTCCTCAGGGTTCGGCCCTTCGATGCGTGACATGCCAAATCATGCGGCCCGACGTATGCCTCGACCTCTACAATCTTGCCCGCAAACATCCCCTTGCCGTTTTCTCGCACCACGTACTTTCCTAACAGCGACCGGGCAACGACGAGTGTCGACCGATTGAAATAGGCGCGCGTGAGAATCTTTCCTGGCGATGTATTTCTCAAGAGTACTCTTTAATGGGGCTGCTCAAAACGACGTCCAACAAGCCCGCAGTGTCATAGGAGGCGTACTTTACCACGTACGTGGAGGGCCTGAGTAACCGAGAACGCAGTTGGAATTGTTTTCAGCCGCCGATTAGAAGTACCAGGCCAGGCCGCCCATGAAGAATCGAGGGTTGCCAGGCACAAAGTGAATATCGTTGATCCCGGCTGCTTCATTCCGTAACCGTGATGCAAAATAAAACGTAGCCTGTTCCCATTTAGTGTTGAGGAGATTTTGAATAAAGAGGAAGGCCTCCAGCCGTCCATGCGGAAGCTTGACAGGCAGGATATATCGTTCAGATAGATCAAGGTCGATCCAGGACGGCGCCTTGGCGCTCCGATCCTCAATCAACGGGCGGACGCCAAGATAAGTCGCTTGGAGTTGTGAGCGCAAGCCTTCCGGCCATTGAACGAGAATGGCCCCATAGGCGGTGAGTTCAGGCGCCAGCGGAATCGCGGCCCCATTCACGAATTCCGCTTTGGACCATGTGATGCTCCCGTTGACGTAGATCGGTCCCCATACCTGGCCACGCACTGCGGCTTCTATACCGCGGCGCCGAGTGGCGCCACGAATTTCAGTCGTCCCTTCATCACCGGCGAACACCAATTCCGATTTGAGATCGATCGCCCACAAGGTCGTGATGAATTCGATACCCTCTGGTCCCCAGGGTTTTGAGCGCAACCCGACCTCATAGGTGCGTGCACGAGCGAGTGGAGAGGAACCGGGCACCACCACCGAGCGTGCATCGTTGCTATGGTATCCCTCGCCATAGTTGGCAAAGAACTCCGTATGGAACCAGGGTCCCAGGATCACATTGGCCTTCGGAAGCACGATGCTTGAGGTCGTCTGTCCAGTCGGCTGTTCCGCACAATCAGCGCAACGGTTTTTGACATCGAACGTGAAAGATTCTGCACGAAGCCCACCCGCCAATCGTACCCACGACAGAGGTTGGACTTCAGCTCTGAGATAGGGTGCGTAGGATGCCTCCAGGATATCGCTATCGGTCGTCGTGCCAAGCGGATTGCGTCTCACCTGTGTAGCCAGCCGCGCATGGATATCATCCACCCTCGTTTGGAAACCGATCGTGCCAATACTGGGCATCCCGAAGAGCTCCGCCCGATGTGTGTAACCGAGATCTCCGCCATACATCACTCGATTATCGTGTTGCTGAAAGCCGTCGCCGTTGATCGAGTCGTTGAGGAAGAAAGTGAAATTGGTATACAGGTCGAACTTATAATACTGGGCGTAGGCGTTCGCGAAAAATTGACCTCCGGACCGTGTATCGTAGTGATAGTTCAGCCGAGCCGTACTGCGGAGCGTCTTGCCGCCTTCCGACGGATCGATGGCGCCGAAGCGATCGAGAGTGCCGTCCGCGACCGCCCGCAACGGGATTTCTCCCGACGCGTTCCATTGAGCTTTATGAAAGGTCGCGGTCAGGCTTAATTCGTCACGGCTGGAGAAATTCGTAGTCATCTTTCCAAGAACATTCGCTCGAAAATAACGATTGTCGTTCAAAAAAGCGCCGTTGGTGTAGTACCCCTCTCCGGCGAACAGGGTGCGCACTTTGTCTTTTGTGGGTGAAAACATGAGAACATAGCGTTGCGTATCGAACTCTCCTCCTGCCGCCTGTAGCATTCCCTCTTTGACAACCTGCCGTGTTCGGAAGTTCGCCGCCCCGGCGGTAGCGAAATCGCCATACTCCGGGAGATAGGCGCCTTTGTACACATCAAGTCCTTCGATCGTTTCTGGAATGATAAAGTTCAGGTCGGCATACCCCTGTCCATGCGCATGAGAGCGAAAGTTGATCGGCATGCCGTCCGAAAAAAACGCAACATCGGTGCCATGATCGGCATCGAAGCCGCGCAGGAAATATTGGTCGGCTTTTCCCGCACCACCGGAATGTTCCACTGCGACAAAACCGGGGATTAGGCGTAGGACCTGAGCCGGTCGGCCTTGCGGCTGAAGCAGATATTCTTTATCCGGAATGAATTGTTGAGACGAGGCCGCAACGGGCCGTTCCCCCGTGACCGATACCTCGGGGACTTGGAGGACCTCCGCATCCGGGTCATGGCCCAGCGCCCGGCCTGCGCTCAGCAGGACACTGAAACCCACAATCATCAGCGAGCGGTATGTCACGTCGCACCCCGTCCAGAAGCCTGGGAACGCGATGAGACGTCCACGACGGTCTTCCGGCATCTCATTCATCGAGCCGGGCCGACCTCGTGACCTGGCGACAATTGACTGGAGCTGTTGAAGGTAACTCACCTAAGCCGGGATCAGACAGCGCGCTACACCCGACGGCCTTCAGAAACTTTATCGAGTGGCAGGAGCTAATCCTGGCCTTCTCGGAAACATGTCCGGGAGTCCCCGTCGAGCATCATCGCTGGCAATGGGCAATCACGGGGCGCAATCACACGAGTCCTTTGCCGGTCGTGGTCATGGTCAGCTTGCCGTGTTTGACCCCCTTTACGCTAACCAACGCATCGGCGACCTCTCTGATCTCTGCAACCTTTCCCTTGACGACCAACACTTCAAGACAGTGATCATGATCGAGATGAACGTGCATGCCGGCCATGACATGCCCCTGAAAGTCGTGCTGGATATGGGTGAGTTTCCTGGTGAGATCGCGTACATGATGGTCGTAGACGAATGTGATCGTGGCGACCACCTCACGATTCGTATTGCCGCTCCATTCCTGATTCACCAACTGATCGCGAATAAGATCGCGCAGCGCCTCTGACCGCGTGGCATATTTCCGGCGCCGGACGACGTCGTCAAACTCATCGAGCAGATGGTGATCTAAAGAGACGCCAAACCGGACGAGCTTCTTCATGCTCCGATGCTACGATTATAGAATTCGTGCTACGCAGTATAGCGGCACGAAAGAAGCGCGTCAATTTTCGAGAGTGCAGATGAGGACGTGCTATTCCCCTCGAACGGGGATGTAGAGAATGGTCCCTTGCCGGTTGACGAGAAGCAGTGCGAGATCGCTTGATTTCATGGGATCGGCGAGTCGCTGAAATGTGGAAAAATTCGGAATCGGCTGACGGTTTAATTCCAAAATGACGTCCCCAGGCTGCAGACCGGATGATTCCGCGGAACTGCCCTCTTCGATATCGGTCACGACCACCCCGCTGCTGACCGGTAAATCCATTTGCCGGGCCAGGGGAGGAGTGACATCGTCGAATACGACGCCGGACAAGGGGTGGGTGCCCGACGCGGTCGTTGCCGCCGCTTGCGCCTTCTTCGCTCGCTCGCGTGGCGCTTCCTGCACGGTGAGATCGACTTGTATCATTTTGCCTTCTCGTACGAGATCAAGCCGGTGCTTGCTGCCGATGGCCGCCGCGGCGATCAAATTGCGGAGATGCCCGCTGTCCATGACGTCCCGCCCGTCGAACCGCTCAATGACGTCTCCTCGCTTCAGCCCGGCTTTCTCCGCGGACCCCTTTGCCTGTAAATCCGTGACAATTGCTCCTTTCACGTCAGGCAGCCGAAAGATTTTTCCCAATAGCGGGGTGACGTCCTGTGTGGAAGCGCCCAAAAATCCACGTACGACGCGCCCCGTTTTGATCAGGCTCTGCATGGCGGCTCGAGCCATATTACTCGGGATGGCGAAGCCCACCCCCACGCTGCCCCCCGTGGGGCTGGCGATGGCCGTATTGATGCCAACCAGCTCGCCGCTCGTGTTTACGAGCGCGCCACCGGAATTTCCCGGATTGATCGGCGCATCCGTTTGAATAAAGTCCTCGAAGTCCGCCACACCGACATCTGCGCGCCCGACTGCGCTGACAATGCCGAATGTCACCGTGCGGCTCAATCCCAACGGATTGCCGATTGCCAATACGAAGTCTCCGACGGCCAAATTGCTGGAATCTCCCCACGGAACAGTAGGCAAATTCGTGGTTTGGATTTTGACGACGGCGACGTCGGTTTTAGGGTCAGTCGAAACGACCTTGCCTTTGAATTGTCGCCGGTCGGCTAGAATTACTTCCACATCCACGGCATCGGCCACCACGTGATTGTTGGTGATGATGTAGCCATCCGAAGAGACGATGACTCCTGAACCTTGCCCATACTGTCGTCGTGCTGGAGGTTCCTTGAACAATCCGAAGGGAAGCGCTTCATCGCTGAATGCCTGATCACGCACCATGACCGTGGAGGCGATGCTCACGACGGCAGGAATGACTTTGGATGCGGTGGCCTTGACCTGATTCTGGAGATCGGTCGAGCTAGCGACCGGAAACAGGCGACCCGCGGCCTCTCCCCAAGTCGGTGCGGCCAGTGTGAGGACGGCGGCAGCGAATACTCGCACACGGAAAGAAACCGAAGCTGCCATACCAGCCTTTCTCATGGACATATGATGTGAGCGGTTCAAGAATGCCGTAGCCTAGCATGGAGGCGGAGAGGACGCACTCATAAATCCACATGACGCAGACGGAGCGCGTTGGCAATCACGGAAACGGAACTGAAGGTCATCGCGGCGCTCGCAATCATGGGATTAAGCAGCAGACCCCAGAACGGATACAGCACTCCCGCCGCAATGGGCACACCGACCATATTGTAGACGAATGCAAAAAAGAGGTTTTGTCGGATGTTTGCCATGGTGGCTCGGCTCAAGCGGACGGCGCGGACGAGCGCCCGGAGATCGCCCTTTACGAGCGTCATCCCTGCACTCTCCATCGCGATATCTGTCCCCGTTCCCATTGCGATTCCCACATCAGCGAGCGCAAGGGCGGGCGCATCGTTGATACCATCGCCGGCCATCGCCACCACCCGGCCCTGCGATTTGAGTCCTGCGATAATCCGACCTTTGTGATCCGGCAATACACCGGCATGGACTTCTGAAATTCCCAGCCGTCGCGCGACAGAATCTGCCGTGAGCTGGTGATCACCGGTGACCATCACCAAGCGTACGCCCTGTTCCTTCAAGACTCGGACCGCTTCCGCAGTCGACGGCTTTATCGGATCGGCGACGCCCAACAAGCCGGCGGCCTTGTCGTCGACGGCGACAAAGACGGTCGTCTGACCCTCTGCTCTTAAGCGTGCGGCCTCTTCTTCTAGGACCGCTAAGCCGGGATCCGTCACCTTGAGACGCTCTCTTAAAAATTGTGTGGTACCCACGGCCACCCGATGCCGGTCAACCACTCCCATCACCCCATGCCCTGTGATCGACTCAAATTGCTCGACCAAGCCCGGGGTGAGTTGTCGTTCTTCGGCGCCGGCTATGACCGCTGACGCAACCGGATGTTCGCTCTGGCGCTCAAGAGTGGCCGACAGCCGCAGAATCTCAACATCGTTCCAGGGAGGTACGAAGCGGATGGAAACTAGTTTAGGTTTGCCTTCGGTGAGGGTGCCGGTTTTGTCAAAGACGAGGGTATCCACTTTTCCCAGCACCTCGAGCGTTTCTGCTTTGCGGACCAAGACCCCGGCCGTTGCCCCGCGTCCCGTTCCGACCATGATCGACATGGGTGTCGCCAGGCCCAGGGCACAAGGGCACGCAATGATCAACACTGCCACGGCGTTCACCAACGCAAACGCCAACTTCGGTTCAGGGCCCCACATTGCCCACGCCACAGCCGTGACGATCGATATGGCGACGACAACCGGAACAAAATATCCT
>DASTQY010000220.1:0-4439 GCA_035761525.1 Nitrospira sp.
TCCAACTCTGGTTATCGTCCGATCCGTCCTTGTTATCTTCCTTATTCGCTTCATTGTGCTTCTGATCGTACGAGACGAGGTCACGCAAGGTGAAGCCATCATGGGCGACGACAAAGTTGATGCTCGCGAATGGACGGCGTCCGCTGCCTTCATAGAGGTCGCTGCTGCCCGACAGGCGATAGGCCAATTCGCTGGCTTGGCCGCCGTCGCCTTTCCAATAGCGTCGGATGGTGTCCCGGTATTTGCCATTCCATTCCGCCCAGCCGGCGGGAAAGTTTCCCACCTGATATCCGCCTTCGCCAATGTCCCACGGTTCAGCGATCAGCTTAAGCTGTGAAAGGACGGGGTCTTGGTGAATGATGTCCAGGAAGCCACCCAGGCGGTCGACATCGTGTAGTTCACGGGCGAGAGCGGAAGCCAGATCGAATCGAAATCCGTCGACGTGCATCTCGAGCGCCCAGTACCGCAAGCTGTCCATAATGAGCTGAAGTGTGCGTTGATGTTGCACGTTGAGCGTGTTGCCGGTGCCCGTGTAATCGACGTAGTAGCGGGGCTGATCCGGCACGAGACGGTAGTAGGCGGCATTGTCGATACCACGAAAAGACAAGGTAGGGCCCAGGTGGTTGCCTTCAGCGGTGTGGTTATAGACGACATCGAGAATCACCTCGATGCCCGCGCTGTGCAACGTCTTGACCATGGTTTTGAATTGGTTCACGGCATGTTCCGGATGGGCTGCATAGCGCAACTCCGGCGCAAAGAAGCCGATGGTGTTGTAGCCCCAATAGTTGGTCAAGCCTTTGTCAATCAGATGCTTATCCGCGACAAAAGCATGCACAGGGAGCAGTTCTATGGCGGTCACGCCGAGCCGTTGGAGGTATTCGATGACTGGACGCGTCGCCAAACCGGCATAGGTCCCGCGGAGTGCCTCATGGATCAGCGGGTGTTTGACAGTGAATCCCCGGACATGCATTTCATAAATGACCGTCTCGCTCCATGCACGTCGCAGAGGCTTATCGTCTCCCCACGTGAACGCCTGCTCGATCACCACTGACTTCGGCACCAGCGAGGCATTGTTCCGTTCGTCGAAGGAGAGGTCGGCGTCCGCGTCTCCGATGCTGTAGCCAAACATCGAATCAGACCATCGTAGTGACCCATGCAAGGCTTTGGCATAGGGATCGATCAACAACTTGTTCGCGTTGAAGCGGTGGCCGGCTTGCGGTTCATAAGGACCGTTGACGCGATAGCCGTAAAGTTGCCCTGGCCGCGCTTCAGGGAGGAACACATGCCATACTTGATTCGTCCGCTCCTCGATCCTGATAGAATGGGTTTCTTTTTCCTGATCCGGGCGGTCAAACAGACAGAGTTCCACTCCCGTGGCATTTTCCGAGAACAGGGCGAAATTGACACCTTCACCATCCCATGTCGCGCCTAACGGATAGGGATGACCGGGACGAGTAGTGACACGCGGCATAGCGCACTCCTTCTCTAACAATTTACTGCGACAAATAACTCACGAGGGCCCACACTCTCTGATCGACTCACGATTTTGCAAGTAGACTGGCGAGATCCTCCGCATGCTCCTCTTCTTTGGCAGTCACTTCTTCAAGGAGCCGGCGCGTAGTTGGATCGTCTCCGCCGATATATTCGATCATCTGGCGATAACTGTCGATAGCAATCCGTTCGGCAACCAGATCTTCCTTAATCATGTCCTCCAACGATGTCCCCTCGGCATATTGCGAGTGACTACGATCCAGCAGGCCCTCGGGGGACAAATTCGGCTCGCCGCCTAACTGTACGATGCGCTCGGCGATGGCATCCGCATGGGCTTGTTCTTCTTCGGCATGTTCGAGAAATTCGCTCTTGACACTTTCTGAACTGAGACCTTTTGCCATAAAATAGTGGCGTTTGTATCGAAGCGTACAGACAATTTCCGTCGCGAGCGCATCGTTGAGCAGCCGGAGCACGACGGGCGCTTTGGCTTTATAGCCTGGCGTCATGGCGCCGTTCTCGATATGACGGCGTGCCCTGTCACGAATGGTTTTGACATCGAGCACGAATTGTTGCTCTTGCATTACATCCTCCTTGTGGCATCGGTTACGACTGTGTTCGTTGATGAGTGGGATGGAATTCGCGAGAGGAGGGGACGCACAGACTGAGCCTACCTTACTCTGCGGCGGTGCCGTAGTGTGTATTGTGCCAGGCGGCACCGGTTCATTCCGAAGCGACGAAATCCAGTGCGGTGGAAAGCGTGATAGGGGAACGCTCCCCGCCGGATGTCTTACCAGATCTTCAAATAACCTAAAGCTGAGTAGGGCCTTGCGCACACTCGGAGCACCCCTAGGGTTTCCCTCTTAGCGCTAGGGGATGGCCCAGTTCATGCTTTTCCTCAGTTGAGGTAAAACAAATCAACGGTTTATTTACTTGAACCGAGGGGCTCATTTGTACCATGATAGGGGGCGGGGGAGTTTCCGCTAAAACGAGACGAACAGAATGTCGTTACACACCCATACCGCCAAAGTGCTCTTGGTCGATGATCATCCCCTCGTTCTCGAGAGTATTCGCCAGCTTCTCGATTCTACTTTTAATATAGTCGGGATGGTTCAGGATTCCGGGGAAATCATCAGCCGCGCGCTGGAACACCGCCCGGATGTCATTTTATTGGACGCGTGCATGCCCGGACTCAGCGGGTTCGCGGCCACCAAGCAGCTGAAGAAACTGCTTCCCTCGGTCAAGATCATCCTGGTGACCATGTTGACGGAAGCGATATCGATCAGCGAGGCTTTCCGGGCCGGCGCCAGTGGGTACGTCTTGAAGCAGTCCGCCTCCGATGAGCTGCATGCAGCCATTGAGAGCGTGCTCGCGAACAAGCGCTTTCTCTCGAAAAAGATTGATCCAGAGGTTCGGGAAGCGGTTGAGCACGAATGGTTTAGACCGGAAGGTTATTCCAGCGATTTGACCGGTCGGCAACGAGAAATTTTGGTGCTACTGGCAGAAGGGCGGTCGACCAGGCATATTGCTCAACAGCTGAATATTTCCATGAAGACCGTGGAATTCCACAAAGCCAACATTACGAGAAAACTCGGCGTCCATACCACTTCTGATCTGATCAAGTTTGCTCTGGCCCAAGGGATCACCACACTGCAGTTCTAAACCCTATCCTTCCGACTTCAGCTCGAATTTCAACTCAAGCAACGTTCAGTGTATTGAGGTTAAGCCTGCCGCGATGGCATACTTCGTCAGCTCAGCCGCCGTGCGCAGGCGCAATTCCTTCATAATTCGGGTTTTGTGAAATTCTACGGTTTTGACGGACACGTTGAGGATGGAAGCAATCTCTTTGGTCGCCTTGCCCTCTGCCACCAGCTGAAGCACTTCCCGTTGGCGAGCGCTTAACGTTTGTGCAAATCCTACCTTTACTTCTCCCGGAGCCCCGGTTGGAGAGGGATTTACAGCCTGGTCAACTAGACTTTGCGCGACCATGGGAGACACGAACGTGCGCCCCTTGACCACTTCACGGATCGCCTGCACCAACTCAGAACCGACCGATTGCTTCAAGACATAACCGGATACTCCGACGCGGAAGGCTTGCGTCACGAAATTCGGCTCAGAATGCATGGTGAGCACGATGATCTTCAGATTAGGGTTATTTTTCTTGAGTTGCTGGGACGCATCGAGGCCGTTCAAGAGCGGCAAGGAGATATCCACCACAACGATGTCCGGCTGAAGCTTCGCTGCCGCCGTGACGAGTGAGCGTCCGTCGGCGACGATGCCGACGAGCTCGTATTCCGGCTCGAGCAGTTTCTGAATGCCTTCTGCCACCAGCACATGGTCATCAGCCAGGAGTATCCGATATGTGTCTGACATAGGGTGTACCCTCGAATATAGTGTGGGAGACGCTAGTGTCTTGCTGGTGTATGAAAGAAGTGTACCTGGATTGTAAGTGCCCTCACAAGGGTATGCACGAGGGGAGGAATCTAGGGGTTTTCCGAGTGCGGCAACTAACTCGATGTCGGCAGAAACAATAAAAAATCTTCGCGTTGCGGTATTGCCCTAATAGCTAATCAATGCGCTGGCAAGAACCCCTGCCTTTGTTGCAAATCGCAGGCAGTAGGCCAGTTTCAGTCCACAGAGCTAGGGATGTGAGGACACGAATTGAATGTTGGGCTAATCGCCGCTATCAGTCATGCCATCGTCCCTGGGACATCTTTATCCATGGCAAGCTCCTGGTCAGTCTTCCCAGGCCGCGTTGGCGCTAGATCCAGGGCTGTTGGCTCTTCATGGAATGTTCACATAATCGTTTTCGATGATCCCATGCTCGAAGTAAGAAATTACAACCAGTGCTCACAAGAGCATTTGGAAGTTTTCTTTCACAACTCCGCTCGATTCGTACGCTCCGCGACATCTTTCTGAACACGGCCTCTTTTCAGTCTCGGCAAGGGTGA
>DASTQY010000221.1:0-10719 GCA_035761525.1 Nitrospira sp.
CGATGTCGAGAGTTTACGGCAACACTATGCCCTCACGCTCGACGCCTGGGGACAGCGACTAGAACGGCATCATCAGGACGCCCTGCGCGCCGTGGGCGAGGTGACCTATCGCGTCTGGCGGGTCTATATGGCCATGGCGGCCTATCAGTTCCGCCTAGGGCGTCTCAGCCTTCACCATACGGTGTGTGTGAAAGCCGTGGACGGGCAGACGGAGCTTCCGCTTACCCGGAAGGATTGGTACGAGAGTCGCATCTCCGAAGCTCGAGTGCACCAGGAAGCTGCATAAGTGCCCGCACCACACGTCGGGCGGCGTCCAGAGCTGCAACCGAAACAACCGTCTTGGCCTGCGGTCGGTCCACGGTATTGCCAAACGCGAAAGGCGATCACGGGTTTCCATGCCTAAACCTGCCACCAGAGGAGCCAAATCGGCCGGATGGCGACAACTGCTCTATGACCGGAGCGTGCGATGGCTCTACGCCGGGCAAATCATCTCTCAAGTAGGCGACGGCGTCAGCAAGGTGGCGTTGCTGTGGTTCGTGTATGCCATGACCGATTCCGCGCTGAAGATGTCGCTGATCGGCGTGCTCCAAACGATCCCGCCTTTACTCTTCGGTCCCTTTGCCGGCGTGCTGTTGGATCGCATCGACAAACGGCGCGCCATGATTGTGATCGATCTCGTACGAACGGGCTTGCTGTCGTCTATTCCCATTTTGTACGCCATGGGCTTGTTGTCTTTGCCTGTACTCTATGTGCTGGTATTCGTGATCGCCATGTTCTCCATGGCCTTCGGACCGGCGTTGAACGCCACGTTGCCGCTCATCGTAAAAAAAGACCAGCTCACGCGTATCAATGCGTTAATGCAGAGCGCCATGACCATCGGACAGCTCCTCGGCCCAGCGCTCAGCGGCATATTGATCGCGGCGATCGGCGCCCAGAATGCGTTGTATGTGAACGCCGGGGCATTCCTTATTTCAGCGCTGTGCAAGCTGCCGCTACGCCTGCCCGATATCCGTCCACACCGCAATAGTCACAATGTCTGGCAGCAAGCCGTGAAGGACCTCCAAGATGGCATCAGATTCGTCTTCGTCAAGCAGCGCCTGCTGTTTCTCCTTATGATCGTCGCGTCGATCTTTACGTTGGGGTCGACGGCGTTTGTCTATCTCTTACCGGTCATCGGCGATCGGCTGCTGCACGTCGGATCGGTCGCACTCGGATGGCTGTGGTCATCGCTGAGCGTGGGAATCTTAATGACGACCGCGTGGTTGCTCTGGAGACCGCAGCAGTCGATTTGCGCACGTATCTGGATGATTGCCGTTGCGGCTGGTGTGGCGGCCTTCGCCGTGCCGGCATTGCTGTTGAGCGAATCGGTACTGGTGGCCGCTGGCCTCATCGCCGGCATTGGGGCGACGTCGGGTCTCATCACGCCGCTGGTGTCCGCTTCGCTACAAGAAAGGACGCCGAAGGATTTGATGGCACGGGTGTTCGGCCTGTTTAACACCGGCACGATGGTGTTTTCCATGATCGGCATGACCCTGTTCGGCTGGCTCGCGGATTCATTCGGGCCGGGTGTCAGCCTGACTACGATCGGCGTCGTGAACGGTGCCGCAGCCATCGTGTCGTTCGTGCTGCTTCCCTGGTGCTATCGCCTCGCGAAGGAAACGTCGGAGCAATCGGCGCAATCCATTCGACGCGCCTCGTAAGTGGACAGTTTGTCTCCCTCTCGAGACGGCATGGCATTGTTCGACCGAGAATTCGGGGAACGCGCCCTGTGTGTCTGCCCACCCAATCCACTTCGGGTCTGGCCCTGGAATTGCAAAGGTTTCAACACATGAGAACGAGAGCGGTCTGGTGTGTCTTGCTGGCGGGGATGGCCTGGTCATTTGCGCTCAGCGGCCATGCACAAGCGGAATACTATGTGGCAGGACAAGTCGGCGTGAATTTTGCCGACCGGCTCAAAAACATCGAAGGAACCGGCAGTCTCCTGAATCTACGGGCACCCGACTTCGATCTGAAGAATTCTGTCTCCTACGGGGGAAAGCTGGGGTATTTTCCTGGGAACGGTCCGATGGGTGTTGAGCTCGATGTATTCAATAGTCAACCGAACATCAAGAATCTCGATGACGTTCCCGGAATTCACCTCGGCGTCACGAACGTCGGGGTGAATTTGCTCATGCGGTATCCCGGGCAGACGTTTCAACCGTATGTCGGCATTGGTGGCGCGTTACTGATTGCACGGCTATCGGAAAGTGCGACGACCAGAAGCGATACGGATGTCGGATTCGGGTTAAACGTCCTTGCGGGAGTGCGGGCATTCATCACGCCCTATGTGGCGATCTTCACCGAGTACAAATACACTCATGGTACCCTGACTTTTGATGATGCCTTTGGTCCGGTAGGAGGATTCAGCGGCGATTACCAGGTTCAGAACCTCATGTTCGGCGTCTCATACCATTTCTAAGCGAGAAGGGACATGTCAACCGTCATGGGTCTCACATTCTTCCGACGCCTGGCGGCTTGCGGGTTGGTTTGCACGGCGACGGCCTGCTCGGGTCCTCAGGTGATCCCCTCCGAGCTGGAGCAACAAATCGATTCGTCCGTATCTTTTCGCGACATTCAGGCTTCTCCGCAAAGCATGCAAGGCAAAACCGTACTGCTGGGTGGAGAAGTGTTGGCCGCCAGGCGTGTGCAAGACGGGACCGAACTGGAAATTCTCCAGCTCCCCGTGACCACCGACGACCCGCCCGCCGAACGACGAAGCGAATCCCAAGGGAGGTTTCTCGCGCTTGACCGGACCCTGACCGATCCGGCCTCCTTACCGCCAGGCACGCGCCTCACGCTTGTCGGAGCTGTGACCGGCGAAGAGACCCGCCGCCTTGACGAGTCCACTTATCGATACCCTACCGTCGAGGCCAAGCACATGTACGTGTGGGAGCCGGACGCCTATCTCGAAAGATCGCGCCGGCCAGTCGGACTGTTCGGCGGGGTGGGATTCGGCTTTGGAAGCGGCGGCAGAAGCGGGAGCTTTGGGGGAGTCGGGATCGGCACGGGTTTCTAATCACTCTGCACTTTGCAACCCGCCCCGATTGCGAGCGTGATCAGCTGGTCAGCATGCCTGCAGGACTTTCGCGCACCTGAACGAGTCAACTGAGCAGGAGTTGAGCAGGAACCTTCACCAAGAACGCGTCGATCCGGTTGCCTCCCATATTCGTCGTCCAGATGAAATACTGCCCGGTGATGTCGAGATTGCCCTTCGGCAATTTATAGTACTCGCTCCCCCCGCCGGACGCATTGAGATCGGTCATGACCGGCGCCACCACGAGCTCCCGCTCAGTCCCGTCGAGCAGGAAACACAAAATTTCGTTTTGTGCCGCCCCTCGATCGGCGCTGCTGCCGCAGGCGAATTGTTGGTGCATCGGCAACCCCGGCTTGGCGTTTTGATGGGAGACGTGATTCACGCGGGGGATACTCGAGCTCGAACTATGAAAGACAGTAGGGCCCTTGAGCAAAGACGGAGCGAAGCTCCACGTGATGAAGGCGTTGGGCAGAGCATTGTACCCGTCGGCTCCGACCACATAATTGTAGCCCATATCCGCATGCCCCACGCCACCCTTCTCATCATAAATCACGGTCTCGACACCGGTTTGTAAATCCACGATGACGTTCTCCGACCCGTTGCGGCCGTCGGTATTTTCGAGAATCATGAGATAGTGGCCGCTTTTGTCGATATGGCACTCGTCGTAGGTGCCTTTCTTCGGAAAAAATGAAAACTGCCCCGTCGCTTCGCTGAAGACCAGACAGCCCAAAAATGAACCAGTCCCCTTGGCGCGCAAGGTGGCGCTGTGGACGAGGTCGTCGTTGCTGGAGTGCATTTGCCAGACCTCGCGATCGCTTCCGAATTGACCCGTGATGTCGAAGACCGTTTCAAAGAGATGCGTGGTGACGTCGTATCGCAACAGCTTCGGTCCGTCATTGATGTACAGCTGGTTGGCCCTGCTGGCGCTGAAATACCACCCATCACCACTTCTGCCGGAAAACTTGCTGGTTGTGGGAAAGAGCGGCCCGACTTTTGTAATGGTGTCGCTGGCCTTGTCTAATCGGAACAGTGTCGGGCCAGAGCCACCTTTCTGGCTGTTGAGGCTCAGGAAAATCCACATGTCGTTGCTGCCTGCGTGCGCGTTGCTGTTCCGCCAGTAAGAATAGCCGACAGGGGTCACGCAGTCCGTGCCTCCGCAATCCGATGCGTCGGTGATGCGGAAGGCCTCGGTATTGTAGGGTGCGGGAAAGAGGAATTTCCCCCGGGTGGTCGGAAGGAATGTGCGTAACTCCGCTGCACTCCAGCGAGGTCGAAGGTCTCCAGGTACCTGTTCGATGAAACCACCTGCAGCCGTAAATGTCCCGAGCGCCGAAGACGAGCCCGCATCCTCGCCAGCGCAGGAAGTAAGGAGGGTCGCGGCGTAAGTCGACAAGAGGATAAAGATGAAGAACCGGCCGAACAACCTCATAGGCAACCTCGTCAGGGATTGGCGATTGGATTGGCGTTCTTGAATGCCGCGACGCGACACGTACTGGCGGCGCAACCATATCGCGACCCTTTTCGGCAGTTGCAAAGAACCGGGGCGTGCTATGTAAAAAATCAGCGAAGAGAGTGTTGAGAGGCGGTAAAAAGATCGATTCTCAGCTGATCTACCTAGGTGGACTCAACCACTATTCGTGCGACATGCCCATCGGTGGCATCACTACGCGTGGTATGGAAGGAAAATGCACTCGTGCTCCGTCGGGCTTCTTGCCCGTCTGAGGATTGACTGGTGAGGAGATGGTCCTAGGCAGACGCATGGGCATGACGACCTGACCTGGAGGAAACGCCAGCTTCATTGGTGGTCACCCCTTGGTAAATTCAATTGGGGGGTGGTGTAATAAAGGACAACGTCATGTATCCATCCGGTTTATGAACCGAACACAAGCAATCATTGCCCTGTCTGTCTGCATCGTGATGCTGGGTTCAAGCTGCGCAAAATCCGCCCATCAAACGGGAGAGGATCAGTTGCAGCGCTTGATCCCATCCGCCGTGTTATCCCAAGTGGATGAGACCGTGTCGTTCTCCGATCTTCTCTCCGAACCCGGTAACTATGTCGGCCGCACGGTCATGTTCAGCGGGTTGGCTCTCAAATCCCGGCGGGCAAAAGACGGGACGGAGATTGAGGTTCTGCAACTCCCAACGGATCGTGGCATGTCGCCGTCGGACCGAAAGGCAAGATCGGAGGGACGCTTTTTGGCGGTGCAGACGAACGGATTTTTAGATCCCGCCGTCATTGAGAAGGACTCGCCGGTGACCGTGGTGGGAGAGGTCAAGGGTGCGACGACCAAACCGCTTGACGAAGGCGAGTATCAGTATCCGGTCCTCGATATCAAGCAGCTGGTCGACTGGAACGAGGTGAGAACTCGGGAGCGCGACACATACTATGACTCGCCGTACGCTGGCCGTTATGGCGGATACTACGGGCCCTGGTCATCGTGGTATTACGGCTTCGGAAGTCCTTTCGCCGGCCCCTACGGATTCTATCCCTATTCTTACTATGGACCCTATTACGGTCCATATTATGGGTTCCCCCGCGGCTATTCGGTTCCGGCTCCCGCTCCTCCTCCGGCTTCGTCCATTCCACCCCAATTCCAAAAAGACTAGGGGCCTATGAAGCGCGCGACGGTTGCCAGCAAGCTCCAACGCTATCGCCATAAACGCAATTTCGTGAAGACGCCGGAACCCGCTGGACATCCCGGCGTGATCCGTCAGACCGCCGGTCCCCTATATGTGGTGCAGAAACATGCCGCCACACGTCTGCACTATGATTTTCGGCTGGAACTCGACGGCACACTGAAGAGTTGGGCTGTTCCCAAAGGCCCCAGCCTCGATCCTTCTCAGAAGCGGCTGGCGGTTCATGTCGAAGATCATCCGCTGGAATATGCCAAGTTCGAAGGCGTGATTCCACCAAAACAATACGGTGCAGGGACGGTGCTGATCTGGGATCGGGGGACCTGGCAACCGCAGGGCAATCCGCAAGACGGCTATCGCCAGGGAGTGCTTAAGTTTCGATTGGACGGCCGAAAGCTCCACGGCGCCTGGACACTTGTGCGCATGCAGGGTCGACGGGATGCGCGCGACAATGACAAGGAGAACTGGCTGCTGATCAAAGAACAGGATGCGGACGCTCGAAAAGGCGCAGCCGGTGAAATTGTGGAGAGCTTGACGAAAAGTGTCGAGAGCGGGCGAGATCTGAAAGACGTCGCCACGAAGGATGCTCGCGTTTGGCAGTCTAACCGAAGTGCACGTGCTTCCACCGCTCAAGCGGCCGCTTACAGCTCCCGCCCTCCATCCTCTTCGCGTCCGGTGCGGAGCGCTCAAGACTTTTCGTCAGTGGCCGGAGCCGTGAAGGCACGCCAACCGGATTGGATCGCGCCGCAACTGGCGACGTTGGTTGACCGCATGCCGACGGATGAGGGGTGGTTGCATGAAATTAAATTTGACGGGTACCGCCTGCTCTGTCGAGTGAGAAACGGCGAGGCGCGCCTGTTCACCAGGAATGGCAATGATTGGACAGCTAAGCTGCAGAATCAGGCCGATGCCATTGAACGTTTGGGGATGAAGGAAGCCTGGCTCGACGGCGAGGCAGTCGTCTTTGCCGAGGACGGAAAATCCAGCTTCCAGGCCTTGCAGAATGCCTTCGATTCCCGATTCACCGGCACCATTGTGTACTGCGTGTTCGACCTGTTGTATGCGAACGGATATGACTTACGCCAGACTCCACTTATTGAGCGGAAACGTCTCCTGGCTTCCCTCTTGAACGGTCGACGGGGGGATTCCGTGCTCAGGTATAGCGATCATATTATCGGAGACAACCAGGCCTCGTTTGAGGAAGCCTGTCGGCAGGGGCTTGAAGGTTTGATCGTCAAACGAATGGATTCCACATACAAGGCGGGCCGGGGCCGCAGCTGGATCAAAGTGAAGTGCGAACAGCGGCAGGAGTTCGTAATCGGAGGTTTTACTGAGCCCGCGGGATCACGGGCAGGATTCGGCGCGTTGCTCATCGGCTACTACGAGAACGGCCAGTTATACTATGCCGGCAAGGTCGGCACAGGTTTTACTGACAACCTGCTGCAGAAGCTCTATCGCATGCTGGGTGCGCTTGAACAGCCTGATCCACCGTTCGCCAATCCGCCGACGGGGTACGAGGCAAAGGGCGCTCACTGGGTCACTCCGAAGCTGGTCGCTGAGGTCCGGTTCGCAGAATGGACTCAGGAGGGCATTCTGCGGCAGGCGAGTTTCCAGGGTCTCAGGACGGACAAGCCGGCCAAAGCCATCGGTCGGGAACGCCCGCAGCAATCTCCGGGGGAGAGGAGGACTGTGCCAGTCGACAAGGAGCAGAGGAGTCAGGAGACAACCGGCAAGCGGCCCCTCAAGGGACTACGACTGACGAATCCCGATCGGGTCTTGTATCCGGACATCGGTCTCACCAAAGCAGGACTCGTCCGGTACTACGAACAGATCGGGGACTGGATGCTCCCCCACGTGAAGGGTCGGCCGCTGACGCTGGTCCGTTGCCCGGAGGGATACCAAAAATGCTTTTACCAAAAGCATGTGAATGAAAAGGTGCCTCCGGCCGTCGGTCGCATCGAGATCGAAGAGGAGAACGGCCGCGACACCTACATGCTGGCCGAGTCGCTGGAGGCGCTGTTGGGCCTTGTGCAGATGGGCGTCTTGGAGATCCATACTTGGGGTTCCCTCAAGGATAAGGTGGAACGTCCCGATCGCCTGATCTTCGATCTTGACCCGGACCCTTCGGTACCTTGGAGACAAGTGATTGAAGCAGCCCAGTTGACCAAAGCACTGCTGGAGGAACTCGGTTTCGTCACGTTCCTCAAGACGACGGGTGGCAAGGGTCTGCATATCGTCACCCCCATCCAGCGTACGGTGGATTGGGAGGAGGCGAAGGGGTTTGCGAAAATGGTAGCCGATCATCTGGTCTCGACGATTCCCCAGCGCTTCACCTCGAACATGTCGAAACGTGCCCGGAAAGAAAAAATATTTATTGATTATCTTCGCAATGCCCGGGGGGCGACGGCGATCGCCGCATTCTCGACCAGGGCGAAGCCGGGAGCTCCGGTTTCTGTGCCCATCGCCTGGGAAGAGCTTTCCGAGACGCTGCCGTCCGATCATTTCACGGTGGCCAACTTGCCGGTCCGCCTCCAGCATCTTCGCCAAGATCCATGGAAAACGTACGACAAATCGGCCCGTCGTGTGACGGCTGACATGAAGGCACGGCTCAAATCGGGGCTGTGATGCTGCTCATGATTTCTTTCGGGTTCAGCTTCCGAAACCTGTACGACCATTGAGTTGAGTCCTCCGCGCTTCACGGACCGTTCGTGGATACATTCAATCACACGGAAGGAAGGGCAACTAAAACGGAAGGAGAGGGGCTAGGGAGCCTCTGAGTGTACAGCGCCGATTCTTCAAACCAGAATCAACACTTGCTGGAGGGATGATGTCACGCCTGTTAGAGCTTCAAAGATGCGGCCAGAGCTATTGGCTGGATAATCTGACGCGCGGCATGATGCGCAGTGGAGACTTGAAGCGCCGAATCGACGAAGAAGGCTTGCGAGGTGTTACGGCCAATCCGTCCACTTTTGCCCTTGCTCTTAGAAGCGGTGACTACGATGCCGACATCGAGCGTCTGGCACGACAAGATCATAGCACCGAGCAGATTTATGAGGAGCTCCTCGTCCGCGACGTTCAGGAAGCCTGTGATCTTTTCACGGGCATCAATCATGCCTCGGATCGCCTCGATGGATATGTGAGTCTCGAAGTCTCACCGCACCTTGCGCACGATGCGACCGGCACCATGCGCGAAGCGCGCCGATTCCGCGAGTTGGTCGATCGTCCAAACTTGCTCGTCAAAGTCCCAGGGACGACGGCCGGGTTCCTGGCTATCGAGCAGCTGCTCTATGAAGGCATTTCTATCAATGTGACGTTGCTGTTTTCGTTGCCGGCCTACGAAGCGGTGATCGAAGCGTACCTATCCGCATTGGAACGTCGCTCGGCTGAAAAACGATCGTTGAAAGACGTCACATCGGTGGCGAGTTTCTTCCTCAGCCGCATCGACCGACTTGTCGACCAATTGCTTCTACAATTGGACCGCCCGAGCGAAGGGCGTCCGATGTCTGCGGCGCTGCGAGGAAGGGCGGCCGTGGCATCTGCCAAGCTCGCTTACCGATCATTCCGGCGGGCGTTCGGCGGCGAACGATGGGACCGCTTGGCGGTGAAGGGAGCAACGCTGCAACGCCCACTCTGGGCCAGTACGGGGACCAAAGACCCATCGTATCGTGACGTCATGTACGTTGAGCCCCTTATCGGTCGCGACACCGTGAACACGATGCCGGAACAAACCATTCGTGCCTTTGCAGACCACGGACAGGTGAAGCCGGATCAAATTGAGCAAGAGGTTGAAGCGGCGGCTCGGACAATTCAGGGCCTATCGGAAACGGGCATCGATCTGCGCTGTGTAGCATGGCAACTCGAGCATGAAGGGATCCGGCAATTTACGGAGGCATTCGATGGGGCGCACCGCGAAGTGGAGGAGAAAAGGCGGTTGGCCGTGAGCCGACCGGCTGCGGCCTGATCCTCGATCTGCTCATCCTGGATGGAGAAGGGGAGCGAGTGATGAAAGTTGCCTTCAATGGTATGGGACGGATCGGACGGGCCACGTTTAAAATCTTGGCGACCAATCCGGAGCTTGATGTGGTCGCGATCAATGACGTGAGTCCACCCGACCACCTGGCCTACCTCTTGAATCATGACACCGTCTACGGCCGGTATGCGAATCGGGTCACAGTTCGAAACGGCTCGTTGACGATGGCGGACCGGTCGTACCCTGTGTTCGCGGAACCAGACCCGGCGCGGTTGCCATGGGGCGACCTCGAAGTCGATCTGGTGTTCGAATGCACGGGACAATTCAATCAGCGGCACGACCTCTCCAAGCACTTGGATGCCGGCGCGAAACGAGTCATCTTATCGGCCCCGTCCAAGGACAACGATATTCCCACGGTCGTTTTTGGCGTCAATGTCTATGATGAAAAAAACGGCGCCATCCTCTCGTGCGGCAGTTGCACGACCAACTGCGTCGCTCCGATTGTAGAAATTATCGAGCGGCGACTCGGACTCCGCAAAGCCGTCATGAATACCGTTCATGCGTATACCGCCAGCCAGGGAATTGTCGACGGCTCCAAGGAGAACATGCGGAGGGGTCGTGCCGGTGCGGCGAACCTTGTGCCCTCGAGCAGCGGGGCGGCTACGGCGACTGCACGGGCGTTGCCGTCGTTGCAGGGACGATTCGAGGCAACGGCAGTCCGAGCGCCGGTCCCGATCTGCAGCATTGCGGATGTGGTCATGCTCACCGCACGCGCTACTTCGGTCGAGGAAGTCAACGCGCTGTTTCTCGAAGAGGCGAGGAGTGAACGTTATGAGGGCGTCGTGGGCGTGACGGAGGACCCGGTAGTGTCTACCGACATCATCCAAGACCCGCGGGCGTCCATTATCGACCGCGAGATGACACAGGTGGTCGACGGTGATCTTGTGAAGGTGATGAGTTGGTATGACAATGAGTGGGGTTACGCCAGCCAAATGGTGCGGCAGGCCGTCAGCATGGCCCAAATCGTTCCTGTCGAACCCGC
>DASTQY010000222.1:0-2149 GCA_035761525.1 Nitrospira sp.
CGCTGTGGCGTTGCGTCTGTTGTCCCATTATCGTCACGGAGATCTCCTCTGCCTCATGCTCAATAGCCGCCGGAGTTTACGCATGAGACCCGGTTTCCAAAATAGAAATCAGCTCACAACTACGCGAAAGCGGCCTAGAAGCCTAGCCACTGCGGTGTCGGTCACAGTCGTCTGCTTCATGCTGTCGCTTCCTTCGCAATCCAAGCAGCCGGATAGCGGAACAGGAGAGGACACTTTGAGACCAACGCCGCCGACCGCTGACTGCCCGCTATTTTGCCCAGGATAAACAACTACATCGGCCACCTGGTTGTCTCCATCGATTAAAAGGACGACCGCTTCGGGAAGCTCGCCATTTTGCCTCGCATCAAGGGTCTGACTTCGAAGCCTGCTCTTGGCCGTCGCGAGTTTGAATGGTGATGTGATTCTCGTGCCTGAAATTGCCATTAAAAGATGTGGTCTCATACCTCTCTTAATACTTATTTCGGCAAGTAGTGGATGTATTGCCGACATCTCCGGTGCTGGATTTCATTGCTCTGGCGACTTGACCCGAAGTCAGACACCTCTCTGTTCAATTCACGCCGCAAGCTCTCTAGCAGTTTCCCAGACGAGGACCTCAGCCCCGGTGGAATCAGCTCGCAGTCGTCGGGAACCAGCCGCAGTAAGACGGACGGCATCGCCTTCTTCTACTGAACCAGCGCCTTCGAGCTCCGCCCTTCCTTTAGCGATGAAAAGATGCACGTACGGCGCATCGGGAATTTGCATCGAATACCCGGCTTTGAGTCGCCCGCCCCAGAGGATGGCATCCTTTTGCCTGATAGAAATTGCGGCCTCGTGGCCTCGCCCGGACGCAATCGGAACTAGGCTCCCTTTCTCCAATTCGCGATTGATATCCAATTGCTCGTAACTGGGGCTGGTGCCTTCGGTATCCGGAGGGACCCACATCTGAATGAAGTGCACGTTCTTGTCTTTCTGCGGGTTCATTTCTGAATGCCAAATGCCAGTGCCAGCGCTCATACGCTGAGCCAGCCCTGGATAAATAATGCCGGTGTTGCCCTCGGAATCCTTGTGCTCGAGTTCACCGTCGAGCACCCACGTCACAATCTCCATATCTTGATGGGGATGCGTGCGGAATCCCATGTTGGGTTTCACGATGTCATCATTGCTCACCAGGAGGAGCCCATGATGAGTATTTTGAGGATCGTAATGATCGGCAAAGCTGAAGCTATGATAGGAATTGAGCCAACTGATGTCGGTGTGAAACCGCTGATTCTTCCGTCTAGTATCGATCCGCTCGCGACTCTTTGAGGCACTAGTCATAGGATGTATTCCTTCTCCTTCCCTCGCTAGCCGATTGGAATCAGCGCGCCATTAATCTGCACGGCTTCGTCGGATGCAAGAAAGACCAGCGTGTGGGCGATAATCTCCGGTCTAACCCATTTCGACGGATCGGCGTTCGGCATGGCTTTTCTATTCCCAGGCGTATCGATCGTGTTTGGCAAGATTCCATTGACCGTTACGCCTGACCCGCTCAGCTCTATGGAGAGGGTACGGACCAACGCGACCAGCCCAGATTTTGACACAATGTAAGCCGCCGCCCCGGGAAACGGCTCGACTGCCGCTCGCGCGGCAATGTGCAGGATGCGGCCCATTCGCCGTTCCAGCATATGAGGTAAGATCGCCTTTGAAAGCGTAAAGGCCGACGTGAGATTTAGGGTCAACATTCGCTGCCAAGTGGAGATATCAGTTTCCACCACACGACCCTCAGCAAAGCCGCCGACAAGATTGATTAGCGCATCGATGTGGCCGGAGGTTCGGATCGCCTCATCCACCAGGCGATGGACGTCAGCCTCGTCTGTGACATCGGCCTTGATTGCCGTGACTTCAGCGGGCAGCCTGGACAGCGGCTGAAGATCTCCAGCGATAACCCGCGCACCTGCCGACACAAACGCTGGAATTACCGTCTGTCCCAAGGCACCGGAGCCTCCGGTCATAAGGACGACTTTACCTTCCATTCCCATGGTTCCCATATCCATCTACCTACCTAATAGCCTGCTCCAGCGTTGTTCGAACATCGGGGTCATCCCCGGTTTATACGTTCGGAATCAATATCCCACCGTGAACCGCTGCCGGATATGCGTCGGCTTCTCCG
>DASTQY010000223.1:0-3199 GCA_035761525.1 Nitrospira sp.
ATGGCACAACCTTTCTGGCGACTCGACCAAAGGACAATGCGTCGTACACCGCACTCCTCGAGGCGCTGTCAGATGCGAGGGCGGAGGGAAATCTGGGCGTTCCTCTGCATCTCCGAAATGCCGTCACGTCCATGATGCGCGATTTGGGTTACGGCAAAGGCTACCGGTATGTCCATGACGATCCGCAGGCACAGCGGGAACAGGAGCATTTGCCCGAGGCGCTGAAAGGACGCAAGTACTACAAGCCAAAGGGGAAATAGACTGGACTGCCGGCGTTGGACAAAGATTTCTATTCGGTTATACTTAGCCCCATGAAGCGTGCCCAATCTAAGAATCAATCGTCGTCAGCAGCCGCCAACGAGCGGCGGAAGCTCGTGCGGGCCACGTTAGTCGGTTCCGCATTGGTGTCACCCAAGGCCGGTGCCAAGGCCATCACGGCGGTGCTGGATAACGTGAATCGGGTGGGTGCCGGGCTGCATGCAAAGGACAAGCTCGTGAATGGCGAAAAAGTCACCGTGTCGCTCGCATTTCTTGACTCGGATCGGGTTGAGCAACAGGAAAGGCTGGATGGGACCGTGGCCTGGGTGAAAACGTGGGAAAAGGGCTATCTTATCGGTGTGGTATGGGATGAAATCGTCACGAAAGAAAAAAATAAATGGTTGTACTACTATCTCGAAGAAACGATTAAATCCAGCGCATAGAAGATGAAGTGAGCCGCCTGCTTTCTAAGCGATCGCCGCCAGTTTCTGTTTCACATCAGCCAAGTCCGAGGACAGCGATTCCCATCTGGCCGTGAGCCGTTCGAGCTCCTGCTTCCAGGTGTCTTGTTCTTGATGCAGTCCGTTCCACTTTGAGAATTCCTGATACAACGCCGGATCCGCCAGCATCTGATCGCGTTCCTTGATTTTTGCCTCCTGCTCGGCGATTTCGGCTTCCGCCCTAGCCACTTGTTTTTCGAGCCGTGCCTGGGTCTTGGTCAAGTCACGGCGGTCTCCGGCTGAAGACTTAGGCGCTGTTTGCGACGCCATGGCTTTCGTCGGGCCGCCGGCCTTTCCCTGCTTCACACCCAACTCGTCGCTGGATTCCTTGATTGGTTCGAACTCCTGTGCCTTCTTCCACAAGTAATATTCATAGTCTCCGAAAAAGTTTCGCGCTTTTCCATCTTCGATCTCCACCACGCGAGTTGAGATTCTTGTGAGAAAGGTGGGATCGTGGGAGATGAAAATGATTGTGCCGGGGAAGTCGATCATCGCATCCGTGAGCACGTCTACCGAGGCCGGATCCAGATGATTCGTCGGCTCATCGAGCAACAATGTATTGGCTGGCTCTACCAGCATTCTTGCGAGTGCCACACGGTTGCGCTCGCCGCCGCTGAGCGCTTTGATCGGCTTTTTCTGGTCGGCGCCGGAAAAAAGAAAGGCACCGGCCAGCCCGCGCAGAAAATTGGTTTCCGCGGTGGTCGAGACCTCCCCGAGCGATTCGAGAATAGAATGTTCCGGGTTCAGCGTCTCCGCCTGGTGTTGGGCAAAGTAGTGCAAGCTCACGCCGTGGCCGACTGTTCTCGTGCCCTTGTCGGGCGGCAGGACGCCGGCCAGCATCTTTAAAAGCGTGCTCTTGCCCGCGCCGTTTTCCCCCACGAGCGCGATGCGTTGACCACGTTCCACGGAGAAATCCAGGGACGTATACACGACCTTTTCGCCATACCGTTTGCTCACGCCTTGCAGGTCCAGCACGTGGCGTCCGCTCGTGGAAGGCAGCGGAAATTTGAACTTTACACGCTTGCCATCACGCTGCAGCTCGATCAGCTTCACTTTCTCCAACTGCTTGATCCGTGATTGGACCTGACGGGCCTTGTTGGCTTGGTAGCGAAACCGATCGACGAACTGCTGGACCCTCGCCACTTCCTTGGCTTGACGGTTTGCGGCGGCATGCAGTTGCGCATCGCGTGCCGCGCGGAGCTCGCGGAACTTGGTGTAGTTGCCGCGGAACTCCTGGATCGTCCGGTCCCGCAGTTCCCAGATGTGCGTGGCGATGCGATCGAGAAAGGCTGTGTCATGGCTGATCACCAGCAGTGTCAGCTTGGAGTCCAGCAGAAATTCTTCGAACCAGCGCTGTGTGGGCTTATCGAGATGGTTGGTCGGCTCGTCGAGCAACAGCACGTCGGGATTGGACAAGAGCAGATGGGCCAACGCGACCCGCATCCGATAGCCACCCGAGAGCTTGTCAACCGGACGAGAGAAATCTGCCTCGCTGAATCCCAGCCCGGAGAGGATGCGTTTGGCTTCGTGCTCCGGATACTCGTCGCGATGGGCCGCATCGAGCGCCGTTTTGCCGCTGATGGTTTCGAGTTCCTGCGGCAAATAGCCGATGCGGAGACGAGGCCGTTTTCGTATCGCACCTTCATCAGGCGATTCCTCGCCCAGGATCATTTTGAACAGCGTTGTCTTGCCTGTTCCGTTGGGACCCACAAGGCCGACCCGAGTGTGTGGACGCAGGTGGGCGGAAGCTCCGTCGAACAACACCTTGGTAGAAAACTGTTTGTGAACAGACTCGATTTGTAGCATGAGCCGTCAGGTCAAAATTGTGAAACAGAGAAGTGTAAGAAATGGACTAAAGCGAAGGAGGAAGGCGCATCAGCAGCGGGAAGGCCCGGTCTCTTCGCACCCCTGAACTGATCAACGTGAGACGATCCAGCATGGTATCAGTGAGCTTGGTTTGGTGGAGCTGGCGGGGATTGAACCCGCGACCTCGTGAATGCCATTCACGCGCGCTCCCAGCTGCGCCACAGCCCCACTTGGTTTTCTGAACAAGCTGAAAAATCATGTAAAAACGAACGTCATGCTAACACTGCCGTCTGTACTCAGTCAAGAAATTGGGCGGGTAACCCGCGACCGGCTTTTGTGCTCGCGCGACGAGGGCGGAGGGCTGTTGATCTCCTCTGCTCGCTCAGCGCGCACACCAGATCCATCGCATTTAATAGAGAGGGCGGTGCTCGTCGAGGCGCGCAGTAGGCGATCAATCAGCCCTCGCCCTGATAAGCACGAACACGCTTGAAAAGAACGTTCTGGTAAGGGCGGTGTCCTTGGGAAGATGGCGCGTCTCGGCGCGCCCGGGTTGGGCGGGTGAGAAAGGGACGCGCGCAGTGCAAGGCAGTCGTAGGTTACGCCTGAAGGGCTAAGGAAAGAGATGAGAGTCCAGG
>DASTQY010000224.1:0-4423 GCA_035761525.1 Nitrospira sp.
CATCCCGCTCGCGGATCCCAAGGAAGCCCCCGGCGCCGATTACGATGGAATTTTTTCATCCGGGCCCTGTAGGACCCGCTCGACATCGCCGAGCTCATCGCCGCGGTCGTTATAGAGGTTCAACGCCGATTTGATTGTGGGCGGTGGGCGGGCTCAGCCATGCGTTTGCCTTCTTCTCTCGAAATACGAGCCAGGAGTAGATTTGCTGGGAGTGCTGCCGATGAGGCACCGAACCTGTCCTCTTTTCCGCGGACTGATCGTAGTCTTTCTCGCCTCCATGAGCTTTGTGCAGCCCGCCGCTGCGGCTGAGGCTGACTGGTCGGGCTCGTGGGGCACCAAATGGAAAGCCGGCGGCGCTCGGCTCGATCTTAACCAGTCGGGCGATCAGGTCACAGGACATTATCCCCTCTTCGGGGGCGAGGTGGTGGGCAAAGCGGCAGGAACAACACTGGAGGGTCGTTGGATTGAAGGGGCACGCTCAGGCTCATTCGTCTTCACGATGAGCCCTGACGGGCGCACGTTCACGGGACGCTATGGCAATGGCGAATGGTGGACTGGCGAGAGAACGCGCCTTGCGGCGCCTACCGCGCGGGTTGATCGATCCGACGTCCGAGAGACATTTCGCACCTTCATCAAAGGCGGGAACCTTGCAAAATCTGGTCTCGATGAAGAAATCGGGACGTCGGTCGCCGTTCTCGATTTTCGTAACCGTCCTGATACGATCTTGCAGGGCCAAAAGGTCCTCGCCGCTCGCGAGCTTTTTGAGCTTGTCAGCCTCACGACATTTCAGATCTGGGAGTTACCCGGCAAGCTACTTGAGACCGACATATTTACGGCCAAGCTCCAGCAAGCGGGAACCGACGTTGTCCTACCCTTGAGCTTCGTGCGAGGGTCGGATGGCCAATGGGCGATCCTCATGCCCGATGAAAGCGCTTTCGCGAACGTTCGGAAAGCACTTCTTGCGCGCTATGGCGGCCGACCACCAGCACCCTCGGCCTACCTGAAGCTACGCACCGCTCGCGATACGATGATGGCCTTTCAGGCCGCCTTCGCGACCTGGGATCGCGGCGGGCGGCAACGTGTGCTCGACACGCTGGATAGCTCACAGCTGTTCGCGGCAACGCGAGATTATGAGGCTGATCTCGCCGCGCAATACATCAAAGCGGTTCTCGACCGCGTCAGCAACCTGGAACCCCAGGAGAGCCCGGACGATCCGCAAGACAGTCAGCCCTTCATCGTCTTCTCTCACCCGGCGGGCAACATCGTCATCGCTCCAACTGAGCAACCAGATAAAACCGCTATCTGGCGCTTCACCCCTGAGACGTTGAGTTCCATCCGAAGGGTACATGCGGCAGTTGAACCAATGCCGCCGTTGGCTGCGGGAACTCTTGAGGGACCGCACACGACCTTCTTTGCGAGACGCTCCTGGGTGCGCTCTGTAGCACCCGGGCTGATGAGACCGATCGGACCGGTTGAGGGATGGCAAATCCTGGCAGGTATTCTTGGTGTTCTCGTGTGCTCTCTTGCCGCGGCCGTAGGAACTGCCTTCTTCCTGAAGATTTTCCAATCGAGCCGCAAGCGATCCACCGAAGCTCAACGATCGCTGCGTTGGCCGCTCCTTCTGACGACTGCCGCTGTGTTGTTCAAGTTGCTCATCCCGCTCTACGGGTGGCCCGAAGAGGTGCGGCAGATCACGGCGCCGATTCACGCACTGATCATCGGTGTGTTCGGGGCATGGGCAGCTTGGGAGCTGATCAACATGACCACTCAGGGCCTGCTTTCCCGGGCAAGGCGTACCCATTCATACCTCGACGACATGACGATCACACTAGTTGGGGGAGCCGCTCGGATCTGCGTGTTGTTCGTTGCTGCCGCCTATGTTGCAACGCAATTGGCGATCCCGACAAACGGGATTCTCGCGGGCTTGGGACTCGGCGGCCTCGCGGTTGCTATCGCCTCGAAAGAGACTTTATCAAATCTGTTCGGCGCCGGAATTTTGGTTGCGGACCGGCCATTCAATAAGGGCGATTTGATCACCGTCGGGGACATCCAGGGGACTGTCGAACACGTCGGCATCCGCTCTACTCGCATCCGCACAGCGGAGGACACGCAGATGATCATCCCCAACGGGAAGCTCTCAGACGCTTCGATCAACAATTGGGGACACCGAAAGTATCGCCTGTTCGAGACCAAGGTCCGGGTCCCGTACGGTACGACAGCGTCCAAGGTCGAGGCCTTTCAGGCTAAACTGCGCCGCCTCTTCGCCGAGGACGAGGCCGTTGCGGCTGATCGGACAGAGGTTGGCATCAGCAGTCTGAGCGATACGGGGATGGTGATCGACGTCTCGACCTACTTCCGGGCAGCACCCACTGAGCGAGCAGTGAAGAATCGGTTGATGCTTGCTGTCATCCAGCTAGCCGAGCAAGAAAACGTCGTCATTGCCGGAACGTGACTTCTATCCGCTCAGTACGAACGAGTCGACGGGCTGTTGTGGTTGAGAGGGGGTTGGCATCAGGACGAAAGCATCCAGCGATCGAAACGCGATTGCGATGTGACCGACCCTCCTGATCAATCTACCGCCGCGCAGGGAGCCGAACACGATGCCAAGCGTGATGATGCCGGAGAGCGCAACGCACCCCCAAAGGCGTCCCCCTCATTCATTTGCATCGTCAGCAAGATGCGCACGAAACCGGAAACGATCAGGGCAAATCGGAGCATCAGTGTCAGGATGCCGGCAGCCAGGATGGGTTCTGGAACGTCAGCAGGTCAGCGATGACGTAAAGGGCACCGAGCAGCATTTCCAGGAGGAACTTGCCCCAGGTCCTCACGCGGAAGGCACTGACGATCTCAGCAATTCCACTGACCAGTATCATGGCGCCCACGACAGTAACTGAAACAGCGGTGGCCATCGCCCCACTGGGACGGCAATAAGGCCGGCGACAAGGAAAGGCGCGCGTGGGTCGGAGACATTGCGAGTTGATCGGAGCAGGTCACGCACGTGGTGTCGAACATGACCTGGGCAGTTCGGGACCTCGGCAGCGCGAGACCGACCAGTACCATTTCCTACCAGCTACGGACAAAGCCGACGATTGTCGCTCCATGAATGCTGAGCACGTCGTAGCAGCCAATGGGGGATATCCCGCCTAAGCCGCCAACTTGACATTAATCAAGTTGGTCGCCGGTAGGCGCCTTAGTTTCGCAAAGAAAGTCTGGCCTTCGTTAGGCACAACTGACAGTTCGATGGCACAGCAGGCAGGCGTGTCCCGCGCAAGGCTGCGAACTCCGAAGGCTGCTGCTGTTGCGGGGGTCATCTTCTCGATTCTTCTTATTGCCATCTTCTGGTTGCTCCGGAGCTCCTTGCCGGCTGACCCGATGCAACCTGGCACGTGGCTGGCTGGGAACACCGCGCCAGCGACTCTAGCACTTAATCTCATCCCCTTTGCTGGCATTGCGTTCCTCTGGTTCATCGGCGTGTTGCGCGATCGGCTCGGGCAGCTGGAGGATCGCTTCTTTGCGACGGTGTTTTTTGGCAGCAGTCTCCTCTTTATAGGGCTGCTATTCGTCGCTGCAACGCTCGTCGGGGCACTGGTGGTTCTGTCGCAATTCCACGAGCCACATGATGCGATGAGCATCACGACTTTCCGTTTCGGACGTGCGGCCGCCTACATCTTAGTCAACATATACGCAATCAAGATGGGGGCTGTCTTCATGATCTCTACCTCCACGGTGATCATCTACACCCGAATTGTCCCACGCTGGATCGCAGTGACAGGGTATGCGTTGGCATTGCTCCTTCTCATCGGCAGCTACGGCCCAAACTGGAGCGTCTTAGTTTTGCCTGTATGGGTCTTGCTGGTCAGCGTGCACATCTTGCTCGATGAGTTTCGACGCACTGGGGAACCGCCAACCTCGGCTGGGCCTGCCGACCAAACTCGCCCTTGACGGCCGGACTCGCACCCTACCACGGCAAGAGCAAAGGCATGAGCCGGACGCTGCCCTTGCGCGAGGGCGAGCGTCCTAGCGACAACGAAACTGTCCCCTGCTTCGACTGCGCTTTTGGAGGGTGGCTGCCATGTGGCGAATGCGGTCTCGGTGAGAGAGCTTTTGACAAAAGTCAATATGCTCACCCGCCCCTACTGCTTTCGACGTTCAGCAATTATGGAGAATAGGGATCTCCGCAGTGATTGGGGCCGTGTCTTTGATAATGTGGTACAAACAGCGCGTAACCATGTGAGTAGGAAGACGGAAAATGTCCGCCCACTGCGCAGTCAATGACGTGTCGCAAGAAGGCAAGAGCCTAAGGTTGCTTCAAAGCGAAAAGCGCGTGCTCGGCCAGGTCGCAGCTGGCGTAGCCCTCTCAAAGGCGCTCGAAGAGTTACTCCTCGCCGTTGAAGCAGAATCCAACGGCGAGATGTGTGGGTCC
>DASTQY010000225.1:0-10080 GCA_035761525.1 Nitrospira sp.
TCTACTAGCTCAACGTCAACGTCGAGTGGCTCAACCTCAACGAGTACGAGTACTTCCAGTAGTACATCGAACACGACCGCGAACCTAAGCTGGTATCCCAACGCTGAGACGAATCTTGCGGGTTATAAAGTCCACATCGGCACTGCTGCCGGAATTTATAATTCTACAGTGGATGTGCGCAATGTCACATCGTATAATCTGTCCAATCTTGCTATAGGGACCACGTATTATTTTGCGGTGAGCGCCTACGATACCGCTGGCACTGAGAGTGCTTTCTCGAATGAAGTGAGCAAGAGCATCTATTAAAGCAGCTCCGTTGGGCCCTTCCCACCCTATTAGCACACGGACTCAGTAAGTAAGGGCACTGACCCGGGTACCTTTGTCGTGTTCCCCGGCCCTTCTTCTTTATCCTCTGTTTATGTGACTGTTAAATCTAGAAGAGATCGTGCGGAACCACATCGATAGGTAAACACTGTCTCGAGGGAAGATTGGCCTCTTTCACGTCGGCGTAGTATTCGGCTCGCCCACACCCAGTGCAGTGCCATGCGGACACTGTTTTAAGTCCTTCCAACCCATTCGAAAGATCGAAAACGGTTTTGTGCATACCGCCCTGGCAGCGTTCGCATGTCATGGACACTATCCCCCGGTGAGTCGGCCTACACTCAGCCACGCAAGGCCCATGCCGTCTCTGCTGTCACAACATCGCGAAACAACAAGCCCTACATTGGATGAGCGCTTCTAAACGGATATCTTGTCCAACAATGTCGGACGAAGTGTCCCTTCGCATGATGGACACTCCGCTCGTTGATTTAATCACGCGCGGTCAGTGATAGGTCGAAGGGAGAAATTGACCGCAAGCGAACATTTGAGACGTATAAATGACTATCATCTCGACAATCTCAGGACGGTAGCGTGTTGGGCTCGTCAGCTTAGCTATCGAGAAGAATCTAATGACGACTGCGGAAATAAAAACGGCCGTGGCACCGTACGCACTGCCAGGGATACCATCCTACCCAGCTCAGCGCATGATCGGTCCATCCATACCTGCTCACCCGTTGGCATCTGCACCGACACGAAGGGTGGGATTTAGTAGGAATTGTGGAGAAACGAGGAAGCCGTGCACGAGCGTCCGTCAGGGCACGATCAATCAAGGAAGTTAGAAAAGAGGTCGATGTAATAAGAAAGTCACCAGCCAATTTCATGCCGGAGAATATACTGTCCTCCATGAGTAATCGTGAATTGGGGAGCCTACGTAGACGGGTCGTGTCAACTCTCTTACAGGAGCTGGCGGTCTAAGGGCTGCGGCTGCGTCATGCGCTCGTCTCCGAATTCACAGGCCCAGATCGAAAGAGTCTCGCACATAGTTGGACCAACTGCTTTCTTGCAAACGGCTTGGCCAAATACGCATTGGCACCGCTGCTCAAGGCCTCGTCGAACATCAGTCTGTCGTGAGAGGCCGAAATCATTAAGATCGGAAGATCCGGATACTGCTTTCGCAACCACCGGAGCACCTCAATGCCATGCACAACGGGCATTTCCATGTCCAAGATTACCAGTGATGGGGCTTGGGCGGGCTTCCAAAGAAACGAGCGCAAGCGCTGTTTGACCGTCGTGGGCGGCAATCACATCGTAACCTTCCGCCTCCAGCGAATTTTGTACAATCGAGCCCACCATACCGGTGCTCTCATCCGATGGGTACGCCGATTCGCTGGGTCAATGCCACGGCTTCTGTCCATAGTGTTCGACAAGACGCATGCAATATCGATTTGCTTGGTCCTGTTTTTGCTTCCTAATATTCCAGTTAAAAGGACTTTCGACTGGGTAACAAAGTACTAGGCCAGTTGTCCAGGCAAGGAACTGGATGGCGTACCTTATGCAGGCCTATGCAGCTACTAACGGTTCTTCTCATAGACGACAATTGTGAGGACAGAGCGTACTGGTCTTCCTCGCTAAAAAACCCTCCTATTGGGTTCTCGGTGTTGGAGGCCGCTTGCGGAGAGTCTGGATTCAAGCTGTGTCAAAGCCAGCATGTTGATTGTGTCGTCTTAGATCTCGAAATGCCTGAGAGCGGGTTGTTTACCTTGCTCAAACTCATTCCTGATCCAACGCGGCGTCGTGTCCCCGTGGTCATCCTCACGAAGCTCGCACAGCCAGCCTTAATTAAATTGATGAAAAGTCTTGGAGCTTATGAGTGTCTGGTCAAAGAATATTGTTCGGCGGAAAACCTTGCGAATACAATTCGGCAGGCAATAGCCGTTGTCAAATCTGAGCGTGCTATGTAAAGTCAGTCGAGCTCAACAAACCTACCCCCCTTAGAGCACCAGAACTCCAGAGCGTTTCAGGTATTATAAGGGCGGGCAAGATAACGACCTCGGCCAATGCACAATCGAACTTCACACAAGTTGTAATTCTCTTAAGATTCTGATCCTCACCTCCAGCGGCATCTCGTAGTCCGTAATTGCCGTCTTTATAAACACACAATTAGGGAGGTTGTGCTTCGCGAGTAACAGCCGGCCTTCTTCATTTGATCGACAGCCTCCTGCGAGCCGCCGAGAGACGGAAAGTGGATTTGCAGCAAAGCCTTTAAGGCCTGGCACACGAGTGGATGATCATCAACGACATAATAATTTGATGGCGATGCATCGAGGCGCAGTGCACAATAAACACGGTATTGCGGATCGTCGTCGATGAAGAAGAACGATAGTGGCGTCAGACACGACAACCCCTTTCCGGTAAATTGGGCTTGATCGTCCCTTCACCGGAACCTTGAAGTGAAAACGCCTAACCTATGCGTCTAATAAGTAGGTGCCAATTAGCGGAGAAGTAGCGATGGCAGCCATTTTGCGGCAAACGTGCAGTTTTGTCGCCAGGCGGGTGGCCCCGCCATTAATCAGCCACGTTGAGCGCAGCGGCAGCGGTGGCTCTCTCTCCTGTGGCATAGGTCGCGACGACGTTCAGCACGTGTTCGCCTGCGACGTTACCCCAACACGAACTTGTGATGCACCAGTTCCCTGTTAACGACTGGCCATCTGCCGACAGCGTAAAAAATGTGCCCGTGGGCCACACGGCAAAGGGAGGCTGGTCGTCTCGTGATAGCTCCACCTTCGTCGGTCTCGTGCCGGCCATTCCAACGGTCACACGGGCGGTCGTCCCATTGAATGGGAGATTCGGCGCCCCAGCGACCCCTAGACTCACCACTGCAGCGGGTTGTGGCGAAGCGCTAGGAGGGTAATACGTCAGGACATTGCTCGGCGCGGATTCGTTTTGCGCGAAGTCGTACGAAGTAACCACATAGTGTTGAATGACTGAGGGTGTTCCGATATTGAAACTCGTAACTTTCCCCAGCGTAGCAAGCAGTGTCGCTGTTCCAAATAATTTCGAACAGGGTAGTTGACTGCACTGGTAGACCTGATACCCCGCTAGATCGGACGAGCTATTGGCATCCCATGTCAGCGAGGCCCCCCATACAGTCGTAGATCACAAGGCTAGAACGGCAGCGCCGGCGTTTTGCCACTTCATATGGATACTCCTTGATGTTCTGCTCTTAGCCCTCAGAAGGCGGTGAAAGCGTGTATCTGATAAAAAACGGAGACGAAAGTAGACACACCCTGATGACCTAGGTATCTGGCACAGCACGGACTGTTGAGAGATCCAAGGTAAAGGCGGCAAGCGGACCACAATCTTTACCGGTTAAGCTGTAATCCGTCGGTTCAGGGTGTGTGAGATACGGGATTAAGGATCTACGGCGAACCGAGCGCAGTGCTGAAGTTTTTCAGCCCAGAGGGCAGCGGCTATTGCTTGAGCAATAGCCGCAGGGATCTACGGATATGCGTCTGCGGTAAGCTGACGGTATAACCACGGCGGGACTGGATGAGGATCACCCCAAAGCCCGGATCGTTCTGCTCGCGCTCTTCGTTCCAACTCTTCTAAGATAACATCTCTTGGCGCATTTTTCTGATACCACCAGCACCAGCCATTCTTGACGAGAATTTGGTTTACTTTTCTTCCATCTGGTAGGAACACATCCGCGATCGTGCGACCATGTTTGTCCGTGCCGTGCGTCTGGAGCCTCACATCCTTGCCGAACACGAGCTCCGATGTTGCCTGCTTCGCTCGTTGGCCGAACGTCTGGCCTTTTTCCGGGCAGTCGACTCCATTCAGGTGGATGCGTTCAGGCTTTTCGTAGTGCAACACTTCGATGGTGTCGCCGTCAATCACGGAGACGACGAGGCTGGAGAATTCGGTCGCCGTACTGTCAACTACGAACCATAAGATTTCGCATAACAGGAAGAACGCGCTAAATCCACTTGCCGTTTGTGATACCTTCACAATCAGACCCATGTCCCCCGGATGAAGCGACTCGCACACTAGTCATTCAATTCATAGTTGTAGCGGAGCCGAAATCATCACTTTCCAGGCCTTGGTTTATCACCAGAGACAAAGACTGCAATGCATGGGCCACTCGCGCTCATTCTTCGAAGGGACTTGATCCGTTGAATCTGCAAGGCTGCGTAGGGGGTTTGGCATTGCTCAATTCAACCGGGGGTGGAAATGGTGATTTCTAAGGCGGATACTGACTCGAAATCGATTCTCTCTGAATGTGAAATGATCCAGGAGAAGCCCTCGGGGCTAAAAGAGTGGTTTGGAAGAGGGAACAAGCGTGAACCCAAGGGGACGGACAGGACAGGAAAAACTTACGGATTGCAGATACGAGATGAAGTCTCTGGGCTGGCCGTCAGGATCAGGCCGTAAGAAAGATAGGTAAGGTTAGATAATACAGCGATGAGCTAAACTTGTGACGCAGATATCCCTGTTGAAATATGACAGCCCCACAATTCCAAATGATGGAGCAGCCTGTCACAATTGCGAAGGAGAATATTACGCTCAATGGTTTCCTCAGCGTTCCACATCTGGCGACGGGAATCGTCATCTTCGCGCACGGCAGCGGAAGCGGGCGGTTCAGTCCTCGCAACCGCTTCGTGGCCCATCACCTCCAGCAGGAAAGAATTGCCACGTTAGTAGTGGATCTGTTAACAACGGACGAAGCGCAAGATCGCCGCAACGTATTCGACATCGATCTGTTGGCGAATCGCGTCCTCATGGCTAGTATGTGGCTGCGAGAGGATGCAAGGACGAAGGTGCTAGCACTCGGCTACGTCGGCGCCAGCACGGTGCAGCCGCCGCGCTCCAAGCGACATCGACTGAGTTTTCATAAACTGCATGATCCAAAGCCTCCGCTTGATTGTCGGATTCCGTTGACGGCGTGATAGCGAAGGTTTTAGGAGCAAGGTTCCGTACGAGTAAAAGCAACGTTAGCAAGAGCTGTGTCGATCGTACTGGCTAGTTCATCACCAGAGCTACGAGCTTTAAACAAATACGCGTGTGCTCCATTCCTTAAAGCAAGGTCCTTCATGGGTGCAAGGGTGAGCCGTGTAAAAAAGATGAAGGCTATTTCTGGATTGCGGGGGTTAAGAACCATCTGGGAGAGTACTTCGAAACCCGACATGTCAGGGAGCGTCAATTCCGAGACAATGCACTCAACCCGCTGCGACCGGCAAATCGCTAGCCCTGCCTTTCCAGTGGAAGCTTCGAGAATCACATAATCGGGTGAGGACATTCTCAGCCGATCTACCCAATACTGCCGGTCGTCGTCATGGTGATCGATCAAGAGAATGGTTGTGGAGAGATGATCGAGTGGCATGAAGGCACCTCCCTCCAAGAAACTAGTGAGGTTTGCGATTGAAGCCTTGTATTGCACTTGCTCAGGATCGACTTTACTCGACCAGCATGACCGATAGGGTTTGGCCTCTGTCGGAAATCTTGGCCTCGACTCGGTCACCAGGATTGGCTCTGGTTGGGACTTTTGTGTCACGAGAGAGCTTCAACGGGATCTCTTGGCCCGTTGGAGTGGTGATGACATAAGATTTGTCTACCATCTGGAGAATGTCTTCACCTTGAGAATTCTTCGCCATATGGAACTCTCCCTCCACCACAGAGACTTCTCCTCTGACAGTTTTCGAGGTTGGCGATCCTGATTTAGACGGGGCCTCGATCGTCGCAGCGAACAGGGTCGTCGCAACAGTCAGACTCATCACTGCCATCACGGCACCGGTTGATTTGACGAGTGTCATAATCACCTCCCGGCTTGAGGCTACCAATAGCGGCTTAACTCAAATGCAGCTTGAATGCCAAGGAAGTATGTAGGTGGTCTTATTAGATAACTGAATCAGATATGATTAGAAAAACCGCAAGATGGTGTTTTGTTTCTCATACAAAATGTAGGCGACAGAGGCTAGTGAAACCTCTGGGTGACGGTTTTCGAGTATTCAGTGTAATTACCTAAATAATATTGCTGTTGAATGTCAACTTGATGTAAAGTCTAGGACCCCGCATTCAAGTTAGAGCTGTAGCACGAGCGCCAGTTTGGTTTTGTTTGGTGGTCTTCAGTCCACTTTTTTATTTAGCTCGATTGAGACCCCATGGTGACGGTGGTAAGTGTGATAGTATGCAAGCACGTTCTGGATGTAGACCTTCGTTTCCCGAATCCTCGGTACGTCGCGCTTCACGCGATGGACTCCTGCATTATACGCCGCGAGTGCCAGCCGCAGATTTCCATTGTAGAAATTCAATAGATACCGTAAGTGCTTCGCGCCTCCTTGGATATTTTGAAGTGGATCGTGGATGTTAGCCACCTGTAGCCTAGCCGCCGTTGGCGGCATAAGTTGCATGAGACCCACGGCTCCTCGTCGCGAGATGGCATCCTGCCGAAAATTCGACTCCACCTTGATGACGGCTCGCAGCAGTGCGGGATCTAAACCATAGAGCTTAGCGTATACGGTGAGAAACGCTGGCGCGGAGTATCTGGCGCTGCGAAATTCCGGGTCCGAAAACCATGGCCGCGCTGATTCGACGTCTGCAAGCTGACGTCCCGCCTTTTACGGTCCGGGTGTACAGACATTGCAAGAAAATTCGCCGCCCGAGGCACAATTATTACGCAAGACCAAGCATCAAACTATTAACTCCGACTTTGAGCGTTCGTCTTTTGACACCCTCTTCCAGAGATATTTCAATATAAAGCCAGGGTTACTTCCAGTGCAGCGTCGCCTGATGTCCGTTTATTTAATCTACCCACAGTTTGCTTACACGTTCTCGATCGTTTTTAGAGGCGCTACAGTTTTAGGACCTTACATGCCGATCCGACACGATTGCCGCTACACATCGAGCCCCTCGCAAACTGATCCCCCCGCTCCTTCCTTGTAATCGTACAGCCGCTCTGCAAGCCCATTTTTCAACCTTAACGCTAGGCGTGTGGCAGTCTTTCTTTGCCAACCCTGACGAGGAAGTAGCTAAGACTATGCTCTCTTCTGTGTCTTCAATCAACCGCGGACTCTGCCTTATCTTCATCATCTCGCTGACCGGATGCGGAGGAGGCGATGAAAGCGTCCCAAATGGAGCCCTCAGCAATGGCCCATCGACGGGTGTCGGCGCACCGACTCCATTGGTACCCAGGTGCGATGCGACGGCCAGCGGCACATCCACGGTGGAGAAGCCCGAGCTCTTGACCAAGCTCGCGGATCGCTACCACGAGGGATGGCTCGCTTCACCGGCGGTCGCGGATCTGAATGGCGACGGGACAAACGAAATCATCATCCTCCGCGCGGAAAGAGTTGAAACCTACGGACCAAAAGGCAACCTGCTCTGGACTTATTCATTCACAGGGCGAGCATGGGCAAGTCCCATCGTGGCCAACCTCGTCGGTGATTCGGCATTGGAAATAGCTTTTGCCGCGCGGGACAAGGTGTTTGTGCTTGACAAGGCCGGTCAAGTATTGCCTGGTTTTCCGGTCACTTGGCAAAATGAAATGCGCGCCCTCGCGGCCGGTGATGTCGATGGCGACGGCAAACTCGATTTGGTTGCGTCAGTCGGTCACCCTGCTCCCATCACGGATGTCGTCAATGCGTGGCATACCGACGGGACCCACGTGCCCGGATTTCCTCCCAATGCGCGAGGCGTGAGCGGTTGCGACGCTCACTGCTATCTCGCCGGGGGTTACGATCAGAATGTTGCTCTCGGCGATTTCGACGGTGATGGCAAGGCCGATGTCATCGTTCCGCAGGACAATGCTTATGTCAGCATTCACAAGGACACGGGCGAAGCATTCAATGCCAATTCGATGTTCAAGCCCCAAAAAGTCATCGGCGTGCGCTTCATGCACGACCTCGCGCTGGCCATTCAAGGTTATGCCAACAACGAAAACACGGATCTGCAGGCGCATTTCACCAATACCGCCCCGGCCATCGCCGATATCAATGGGGATGGCGCTTATGAGGCGGTTTTCACGGGCAGCGTGCAGAATGCGTCCCAATCCGATCGCTTCAAAGGCGTGGGGCTCTGGGCAATACGATCGGATGCAAGTCGAATTCACGGCTGGGAAGCGCCCTTCCATGCGCCTCATTATCTCAGTGGCTTATGGGATTCGGGCAACAACATTGTGGGTCTGACGAATCAGGTGACGATTGCCGACATCAATGCCACCAAACCGGGCCTCGAAATGATCTTTGCCGGATTCGACGGGCGAATTCATGCCGTTGCCGCAGACCGCACCGAGTTATGGCAAATGCAATACACCACGAGCACCGGGGTCTTTACGCCAGGAATCGTCGTGGCCGATTTGTCTGGCGACGGCATTCCCGAAATTGTCTTTGCGACCTATTCGAGTGCGGAAAACGGATCGGCGTTGTTCATTTTGGACGCCACGGGCAAAAAGCTCTTCGAGGAACCACTGCCCAATCGCGGATCCATGGCCGTTCCCACGCTCGCCGATGTGGATGGTGACGGCACGGTCGATATCGTCATCAGCTTGAAAGATGCGGTCGACAAGGTGGAGCTGGCGCGGATTTACCGAGTTCCCGGCTCGAAGACCAATTGCTTGGTCTGGCCGACTGGACGAGCGAACAATTTACGTAATGCGTGGGTGCCGAAGAAAAATTAGCTGACCGCGAGCATGGCGTCGAGCGCGGCCGGATTCTCGAGCGGCCGGTCCGCGTGCCAGTCGATCTCGCCGAGGGCGAGCAGCCTCCGGACCAGGTCGAAGGCTGCCGCCTTGTCACGGATTCTGGTCAACACCGCACGGCCGGACGGCTGATGGCTGACCGTGTAGCCTGAGATCCTCGCGATGGAGCGGTGCACGCAGAGCCGGCCGCTGAAGGACCATGCCTGGATCTGCTGCGGACCTCTCACGGACAGAACACGGACACGATGTTCTCAGCTGTGTATCTTCCTATCGCGTACAGCTGCTTTCAGCCGCTCTATTAATTCAGGTGTTGGCTTCCACGTGAATGGGTCAAGATGTTCAGATCTGTAAAACTCTGTCCAGTCCGCATCTCCACGATGGGACAGCATTTCCATAGCGCCTAACATGCTTTTTTGTTTTTCCCTTTTATCCCACAAACCTTGTTCATCAAAACCATGTCGCCTGAAAAACGCATTAGATAGATGCTCAACACCGCCCTCGTCAACCTCAACATGTGCCTCGATAAATCGAACAGACCGTCCGGCAAAGAGCATTATTGGCTGAGCCCTTCTAAAGATCCTTTCGTACTTGGCGAACGGGATTTTATGGATTACTTCGTCTTCATCGACGAAGAAGTACCGCATTCTCTGCTTCATTTCACCCATGAGTATCGCCGTTCGTGACGCGTTTCTTCGCTTCATCTTTATCCACCCTAGGGTTTCAAACAATCCGTCGAAGGTAAGGCGGCAGAGCAGCCGCACTCGATCGCTTACGCAAATTGCCTAGCAAAGCTTTCACTCGGCTGTCCGAAGGGCAGGAATTGAGGACTTGCGCTTCCACGACCTGCGGCACTGTGCAGCCACGAATCTAAGACGCGCTGGGATAGATACAGTAACCGCAATGAAGATCGTGGGACATAAGTCGGAGAAGATGCACCGCCGCTATAATTCGGTCTCTGAGGAGGATTTAAAAAGGCAGCAGGAAGGCTGAACGTGTATCTTTCTAACACGCTAATAACACCAACCCAATCATCCCACCAACCCACTTCTGTAAGTCTTTGATTAATT
>DASTQY010000226.1:0-9574 GCA_035761525.1 Nitrospira sp.
AGGACGGGTTTGCGCAAGGTGTCGTCCTCGCCACGCCCACCACCCTGATGGCGCTCCTCAGAGCCGTAGCCTACGGCTGGCGACAGGAGCGGTTGACTGCTCACGCGGAGGAGGCCGGTCGCTTGGGAAAGGATCTCTATGAACGCATGGCCCTGCTCGCCGAATATGTGAACGACGTGGGACTGTCGCTCGGCAAGAGCGTGCTAGCCTATAACAAGGCGGTCGGCTCCTTGGAGAGCAGAATTCTTCCCGCGGCACGCCGGTTCAAAGATTTGGGCGTGTCGTCCGACAAAGACATTTCATCCTTGAGTCCTATAGAAGTCATTCCGCGAAAGGCCTTGTCGTATGAGCAAGAATGAGCAAACAGCCCCACCGACGGCCCAATCGATGGTCGAAGAGTTCCATCGTTTGTTCAGCATCGTGGTCCATCAGACGCCGACGGTCATCGATGAGCAGACCCGTATCTTGCGAGAACGCCTCATCCATGAGGAATTTGAGGAACTGAAAGAGGCCATGGCCAAGAACGACTTGTTCGCGGTTGCGAAGGAGCTTGCGGATCTCTTGTATGTCGTCTATGGGACCGCCGTATCGTATGGTATCGACATGGAGCCGGTCTTTCGCGAAGTGCACCGGTCCAATATGAGCAAAGTCGGAGGCTATAAACGCGAGGACGGTAAATGGGTCAAGCCGGCAACCTACTCGCCCGCTATGATCGAACCGATATTGACAGAACAACAAGCGCAACCCGGGAGGGAACAAACTTCCCAGCCGCTGGCGGAGATGAAGTCGGGAGCATGAAGACTCTCCATTGTCCGAACTGCGGAACGCCGTTCGTCCGCGTCGCACCTCAATCGGGGGTGGTGGAACGTGTGCTGCACCACCTCAATGTGGTTCCGTTCCGCTGCCAACTCTGCATGAACAAGTTTCATGCCTTCAGCCGCGAGGCGACCCGCAGTGCTCAAGCGTCCGATCGCCGGCAGTACAAACGGCTTCCCACCTCTATCCAGGCGCAGTTCCTGGCAGACAATCGGATACGGTCGACCAATCGGATTACGGACATTTCGATGGATGGCTGCACCCTCCAGACGACCGGCCTGCCGCGGGGAACGTTCCTGGGTCTCGTGCTCAAGCCCGAACAGGAAGACGAGGCGATCCGAATTGAAACGGCGATGGTCTGTTCCGTGCGTCCGACGTCTGTAGGGCTGCGCTTTCTCGAGATTCCGTTGCCTGATCAGCGGCGCCTCAGCCAAGTGGTCCTGGGCTTGCTTGTGAGCCAAGGCCACCATCCGGTCTCCAACGCTTAGACTGACAGGCCGCCAGCGACGTTCTCCCTTAACTCACGGGCCGACGTTCCGCAACACCGGATCTCTCTCTCAGCTCGATGCCAACGTGGTTTAGCCTCCGGTGAGCAGCGAGGCGCTTCCGATGCTGTCATGAACCATTCTTTCTCCTCGCAGGCACGTTGTCGATGAGGCGTACAGACCCAAGGCGAATCGCACCGAGGATGATCGCCTGGCGCTCGATGTGGATGAGAGGCTCCAGCGTCGTTGGATCGCAAACAGCCAAATAATCGATCCGAATGGCGGACTCCCCTCCGATCACCTTCCGCATCAGTGCCTCCACTGACGCGGCATCGTGGAGGCCGTTCTCAATTGCTTTGCGGCCGGCTTGTAAGGTGTGGAAAAAGATCGGCGCAATGCGGCGATCTTCCGTTGACAGAAAGACGTTGCGGGAACTCATCGCCAGGCCGTCTCGTTCCCTCACAGTAGGGCAGACGACAACGCGGGTAGGAAAATTCAAATCCTTTACCAATTGCCGTACGACCCCACACTGCTGATAGTCTTTTTGTCCGAAGAGCGCGATGCCGGGGCGGACGACGTTGAAAAGCTTGGCCACGACGGTCGCTACCCCGGTAAAATGATGGGGCCGGGATTCCCCTTCCCACCGGCGTGCGATGGACGGAACCGTCACAAGGGTCTGAAAACCTTTGGGATACATGGCGTCAGCTGCAGGCTCGAAACAGACATCGACGCCTTCGTGCCGGCATAACGCTCGATCTTTCTCGATTGGTCTGGGATAGGTCGCCAAATCTTCGGTTGGAGCAAACTGTGTCGGGTTCACAAAAATACTGACGACGAGCGCGTCACACTGCCGTCTTCCGGCGCGGATCAATGCCCGATGCCCGTCGTGAAGCGCGCCCATCGTTGGCACCAGGCCAATGACGACCCCTTCTCGATGTAGCTGATTGCTCCATGCCGTCATCGCCGAAGGCGATCGGATCGTCTTCATGAATCCATGCGGGGGCTGCAGGTCGGGCGTGAACCGTAGCGGGTCGACGGTTGTGGAAAGAGGAGACGGACTTCGGATGGATCGGTGGTCTCCGAGAGCATCTGATTCACCGAACGAAGACGTGTAGGATGTACGAGGAGCGGTGCCAGTTCGCTCAAGGGCATCAGAACAAAGCGTCGCATGTGGAGGCGTGGATGGGGAACCTTCAAGCCGGGCTGGTCAATGACGCGCTGCCCATAAAACAGCAGATCAAGATCGATCGTCCGTGGGCCCGAACGGTTGTCGTCGTCCCGGCCAAGGGAACGCTCGATTTCCCTCAACATGCTCAAAAGGCTCTCCGGCGTGATGGCTGTCTCTAGTTGTACGACGCCATTGAGGAACCATCCAACGCCGGGGTTGGCTCCGTCTTTCACCGGCTCCGTCTCGTAGAGCAGCGAAACGCCGGTAACCTGCGAGTGTGGCAACAGACTCAAGAGGGTCAGGGCACGATCACAAAAATCAATCCGATCGCCGACGTTGGAGCCAAAACCAATATAGGCCGTCTCGCATTCCATCCTGGCGTTAAAACCCCGCTTTCTTTATTCGCTCGACCGCTTCACCCAGCCGCTCTTTCGAGGTACAGACGGTCATTCGAACGTACCCTTCACCCGGCGCACCAAATCCGTTACCGGGAGTGGTCACGATTCCGGCCTTCTCCAGTAAATGTTCCGTAAACGATGCGGAGCTATAACCCTTCGGAACCGCCACCCAGATATAAAATGCGGCGGGGGGTGTGTCGACATCAAGTCCCACCGTCTTCAATCCGGGAACCAGCGTATCCCTCCGTTCCTGGTAGATGCGCCTGATGGCGTCAGTGACCGCATCATCAAGTTTCAACGCCGTGATACCCGCCGCTTGCACGGCCTCGAATACGCCTGAATCCAGGTTGCTTTTCACTTTGCCGAGACCAGCGAGCACGTCCTTGTTCCCCACGACGAATCCCAGTCGCCACCCGGTCATATTGTATGTCTTTGACAGTGAATGAAACTCCACTCCGACTTCCTTGGCGCCGTCGACTTCCATGAAACTGGCCGGCCGCTTGCCGTCATAGAAAATCTCGGAGTAGGCCGCATCATGGCACACGATAATCTGGTGCCGATGCGCAAATTCGACGACGCGCTTGAAATAGTCCTTGGTCATGACCACCGACGTGGGATTGTTCGGGGAATTGAGCCACATGAGCTTGGCCTGTTTTGCCACGTCCTTAGGGATCGCCTCCAGCTCTGGCAGGAACCCGTTGGCCTTCGTGAGCGGCATGAGATGCGAGACTCCGCCGCTGAAACTGGTGCCGACCGGATAGACGGGATAGCCTGGACTCGGGACCAGCACCACGTCCCCCGGATTCACAAAGGCCAAATGGATGTGTCCGATGCCTTCCTTCGAACCGATGAGGGTCAGCACTTCGTCTGCCGGATCCAACTTCACGCCAAACCGGCGCCGATACCACTCGGCCACCGCTTGGCGGAATGACAGCATCCCCTCATATGAGGGATACTGATGGTGTTTGGGATTCTTGGCGGCTTGTGCGAGGCTCTCGACTATTGTCTCGGGCGTCGGCAGGTCCGGATCGCCGATGCCCAGGTTGATGATATCCACTCCACGGGCGATCGCCGCCTGCTTCATTTTGTCAATGGCAGCGAACAAATAGGGGGGCAATGTCTTGATGCGCGTTGCGACTTCGATGGGAAAACCGGCCATGATCGAGGGATCTCCTTTCGCTCAAGAATGCTGGCTTCGGCACCAAGCCTCTAGGCTACTTCAGGAATAAGCCGGTAATCAATGTAAGAGACTAGCTCCGGTTCTTAACGAGCGTCTTCTGTGGCCTGAGTGAAGCGAATCCTTTGAATTGACTCGTTATCCGCTGCCCAATTATGTTGCGCCAGGATTCCGGTCTGCTTCGCGGTGCATCTCTACCGAAAGGTTTGGCTGTGTGGCATCGAATCATGTTGACGCCGATCTGGTGTGCTATCTGGCTAATGAGCGCTGCCTATACCGGCTGCGTGGCGGAAAGCAAAGACGCAGCGAAGCGCGATGTGGCCGGCCCCTATCAGAGCTGGGATGAGGTCATCACCCGGTGGGTTGGAGGGCAGGTGTCGGACCTCTACGTCGAACTTGGTCCGCCCAATCTACATCCGCATCAAAGAGAAGACGGGACCATCGAGATGACGTGGGATTTTGCGATCGATCGCATGCCAGGTCAAGCCGACGCGTTCAATCTCCTGCCTCTGTACGGTGGCAATGTGAACTGCCAGATCCATTTTTTCGCCGATCTGACGGGAAAAGTTCTCAAGGGAGAACGTGTGGGCTGCGAGTGACAGGCGCTCCATCCGGGGCTGTTTCTCATTAAGTGGTGGGTGTCTGACGACCGGCGATCGTTCTGGCCTCCGGCGTCATCCTGCGTTACAATCGTGACTATGCAATTCACGATTAAGGATGTGGAGGATCTCCGTTGGCTACTGGGCCACACAGGTGGCTTCCGCGGCGGATATGTTACGAACGTGCAGATGGCGAAACGCCGGTTGTTCGATGAAGGATCCGGCCACGAAGTTCTGGCTGATACCGTTGTGACGGTCGTGGTGCGGTACCATCTTCGTCAAATGGAGCGCGTGGCAAAACTGACCATGAAAGGTGTCACGGATTTTTCTATTTTTGAACAGGAAGGCGCTGACTGTTCCAGCTTAGGCGTGATCCATGCCGAGTGTACGGCCGGCAAGCTTCGATTCTGGTTCGATCCACAGGGCGAGCTGTATGTCGTCTGTGACGAGGCACAGTTGGACGAAGTGGCGATGCCGTCGTCTGACGATTGCTCGCGCGAGCCGGTTGCCCGCTGGACCTTCCAAAGCCCGACTCCCGAATGGCCAACAATAGAGTGGCTGCTAGAAGAGCTGGACGGAGCGGGTTTGCCATGCACATGGAAGAAAGCCAAAACACCGAATGAAGGAAGGTCGGTCATCCAATGGGAAGGCACGCTGCTTCCGGCGCAAGGCGCGGACACCATCGAAGAGGCCGCCGTGCATGTCATGCTGTATGGACCGCTCGATGGGTCCGGCTTCGGAATCCTGCTGCATGTAGACGGCTCCCACGTCTCAGCCGCAAACCGCATCCTGTCCTGCCTGTCTGATGTCATTGTCAGTCGATTTTCGGGTCAATGCTTGGTCGGCAACACCATCATCCCCGGTGGGGAATGGTTGAATTGGAAATCGTTGGAGCAGTTACGGTGGAGGAGAGCAGGGAAGCTCGAAGAATAATCAGAGTGCCGTTGCCGGCACCGCACACATGGACCAAGAGAGTGTTATTGAGATCAGGCGAGGGCTTCTTCGTTCGTGGCTCCAGCGCTGAGGCTGCTAGGAGTCGGAGTGTAGACGGTCGTGCCGTTCGCGTAGGCGGCGGATTTTTTGTGCGCCACGCCCTCGCTGTCCTTACAATTCACGCATTCAACTAGAGCCCAAAATCGTAGCGGATTCACATTCTGCTTCCGGGCAACCTGCAACTCGGTTCCTTCCAGCACATTGTCCAACGACAGGTCCGTGCGCCAGCCCAGATGCTTGGTCAGTGGCGACAGCACTTTTTCTACTGCAGCAACCATTTTATTCTCATTGCTGAAATGATTGAGCATGATGATGCGGCCGCCGGGTCGGCAGACCCGAATCATCTCGCTGACGACTTTGCGATAATCGGGCACCGCTGTCACCACGTACGCCGCGACGACCGTATCAAATGTGCTGTCTTCGAATTCCATTGCGCCGGCGTCCATGCGGTGCAGCGTCACATGGTCCATTTGATGCTCTGCCGTTCGCTTTTTTGCGATTTCCAGCATGCCTTCCGAAAAATCGATCGCGACGATTTCGCAATGACGCGGGTACATGGGGAGGGCGATGCCGGTGCCGACGCCGACTTCCAAGATGCGTTCTTGCGGTTGGACGTTCAAGTTGCGGATAGCGGACTCACGCCCTTCGTGAAAGACCTTGCCGAAGATCTTGTCGTAGATACCGGCATAGGACGTGTAGACGCGCTCGACCTTATGCAAATCCATATGACCTCCAACCGCACGTGAGACTTCTGCTTCTGCCCGACAGCAGGGATGAACCGAAGATCAATTCCAATGGGGAGAATCCGTACCGGCGGAGCGCCTAAATGGAGCGAGGAACCCGCGCCTAACCTGACACAAGGGCTACAATAACCAAGTCCCGATATCGAGTCAATACAATAGATTTGGACCTAGGGAAATCCTAGAGGGCCACAGCGCAGGAAACTGCCAAGAGTGTTCCCAGCTTGATTCGAGGCTTCGGCTAAGCATAGGGTACGACCATGTGGCTGGCCGGTCTCTTCGCATGCGTGCTGCTCATCGGTTTGATTCTCGGAGATTGGCTCTACTTCGTACGCTTGACCCCGGATGCCGGACGGTATGGTTGCGGTATTGCACGCAGTTTCGACCGATTGTCCGTGAACAGCCTTGCACGCCTTCAGGCGCAGTCCGATGTTAACGGCGCGCTGACGCTGCCCCATGGCATTGCCCGGTATTTCCCGGATCTTCAACAAATCGCGCTGCGCCCGCAATATCACTTGTTCTCGACGAGTTTCCGGACCGCCTGGCCAATCAAGGGTCTGATTCATTTGCAGTTGGGCGAGGAGGTGGTCCATGCCGTCTGCATCAAGCGAATTCCCTGGTCCTCCGCCATCGTCACCCTGGTCTGGTTCCTTTTAGTCGCTTTGGGAACGACGGGTTTCATGATCGCCTACGCGGCACAAGGTGGGTTCGATTCTTTGAGCGGTGTGCTGATGGGCATCGGGATTCTCGGAATCGGCTTGCTCGTGTTGGCCTTTGGTGTGGTCACGGTCATGTTCTCCTACCGGCTGGAAAGCAGCCGGCTGGCGAAGGTATACGAGGAACTGAAAGCCATGGTGAATGACACGACAGGAATAGACTGAATGACTCACTCTATGCCCGGGTGGTAACCGCACAGGGACCGGTGGTCAGGACTGAAAGAGCTTCAGGAAGTGGTCGTATTCCGGGGGGAGAGTTCTGGAGGTTTGGTCTTTGGCCAGGCCGGTGATGATCCCGCGATGTTTTCTGCTCAGCCCCGAGGTTTCGAACGCCTGACGGAATTGGTCCCATTTCAGAACGGGGTCTGAGGCAATGCGGGACTGCTGCGGTTTCGGCAGCGCATGCAAAGCTGTGGTCAATGCGCGGATCGCTTTCTCGACGCTTTCGTAGGGAGGGGCCAATTTGAGCTGGGCGTAAAAGGTTTCCAAATGAAACCGGAATTCCTCGCGGAGCGTCTGAGTGATATCCGGCTGGGATGAAGCGGGGTGACTCATCGCACGATCGATGATACGGGAAGATGATTCCCGCTGACAATGGGGCCTAGCGGGATTGATGTGGTGTAGCAAGGAGGTTCGCATGAAAAGAAAGTGGGTGGCGTTGGCACTGTTCTTTGCCGTCGGAGGATGCTCCTCCCCCCATCACCATGGGATGATGGGCGACAAAGGAGATCGGTATTGGCAAGGGCAGCAGGAGTTGGCCAGCCTGATTGACCAAACGGTGAAAGATCCTGTGAAGGCTCAAGAAGTCAAGAAACTCGCGGGTGAGATCGTCACAGAACTGAAAACGGGCCGTGAACAGGAACGCGCGTACCACCGTCAGCTGTATACACTCAACACCAGTTATACTGCCACGCCTGAAGATTTCATGAAGATTATCGACGAGGGAAATCATCAACGGATGCGGACTGCGGCAAAAATTTTGAACCTGCGTTTTAAGATGAAGGAACAGATGACTGCCGATGAGTGGCAGGCTCTTTCCGACCGCATGCGGGCCTACAGCGGTAGATACCAGCATGGAGGCGAACCACAAGCGGGCTATTAGAGAGGAAAGGGATCACATCTCAGGCTAGCTTGGCGGAGCGGCGGCTCGGAGAGGCATGGCCGTCCATGTTGCGCCGGCGTCAACCGAGCGGTAGAGCCCGCTTCCGTTGGTCCCGGCATAGAGTGTCCTGGCGTTTTTCGGTTCCATCGCGAGCGCTCGGATGTTTAACGAACCGAGTCCCTCGTTGATGGCCTGCCATGTATGTCCGCTGTCGGCGCTCTTCCAGACCCCTGCCGGCCCTCCGATATACAAGACCCCAGAATCGGAAGGATGGATCACGATACTGCTCACGAAGTGTTCTGGAATCGATTGCCCGATTCGGTGCCACTCTTCTCCCCTGTTCGCCGTCCGGTAGAGACCCTTGGTTGTGCCGGCGTACACCACGCGGGGATTTGTCCTATCGATCTCAATGGCGTTGACGCCCAAAGCCATGGAGGCCATCAATTCGCTATCCGGAATGAGACCGGTGTTGATTTTTTTCCAGGTCATCGCTCCGTCCTCTGACCGGTATATTCCTCCTGTCGTTCCACCGTACAGCACGGATGGATCTCTTGGGTCAATGGCGACCGACGTGACAATGTGGACTTCCTTCATGCCATTCATCCGCTCTTCCCATTCACGCCCGGCATCTTTGGTGTAGAAAGCTCCCACGGTGGTCGCGGCATAAATCCGTTCGCTCAGTGTTGGATGGAAAACAAATTGATTCACAAAGGACACATGCTCCTTCAACCCCACGTTATGCGGCAGCCAATGCTGCCCTCCGTCGGGACTCTTATAGACAGCATCTCCCATGGTGCCTGCGTACACCGTGGCGGGTAGCTGCGGATCGATGGCCACGGTCGTCACCCGTCTGGCGCTGAAGCTGGGAAATTTTTCCCAGGTTTGGCCGCCGTCGCGCGTTTTGTACACCGCGTCGTTGGTCGCGACATAGAGGATCTTCGAATTCGTGGGATGCAGAGCGATGGAGACAATCGCTTCGCTGTCTTTTTGACAGCCGACGCTGAGAAGCGTCAGCCCGATCAGCGCGGGGTAGGCGAACTGCCATACACGTGCACTCCACATCTGCCGACCCTTTTTGCCCTTTCTTCCCTCAGTTTGGGGAGGTGTCTCACATCACCACTCGCGCTGAGATGCGGGTACCACACTTGTCAATCAGATGCGACCAACCAGCTTGGCGATGCCGATGTTTGAAGTTCCGTTCATGCGAAGCGCGGAACAGAACAAGTTTCGGCATCGAGAAGATGAAAGACTTAGTGTGCCTGCGGCGAAGCGCCGGAGCGGCTGGGTACCTCCGCGAGTAACTCTACAATTTCTTCGAGAAGCGCTCCGCATAACCGGTCAGCTCCATGTAGCCGCGGCCCGCGATCGGCTTTCCTCCCA